>DAOLIP010000210.1:0-1629 GCA_035328475.1 Ferruginibacter sp. | reverse complement strand
TGACTCATAATCAGAGGGTCCCTGGTTCGAGCCCAGGTGGGCCCACAAACCTCACAACAAACTGTGAGGTTTTTATTTTATAAAGAACACATAAGTAAAACCGTTTAATGAAAGGCATAAAAAATATCATTTTTGATTTAGGCGAAGTGTTGCTGAATATTGATACCCGCAAAACCAATGAAGCATTTGAAAAGCTGGGGGTACGAAATTTTAAGAATAACTATTCGCTGAACAAAGCCGATGAACTATTTGACAACCTGGAAAGGGGCAAAGTATCGGAACCGGAATTCTTTGATGCCATCCGCCGGATAAGTCATTTACAATTGAAGGATGATGATATCCGGGCAGCATGGAATGCCCTTCTTCTCGATTTCAGGATGGAGAGCCTGCAACACCTGGATACGCTTAAAAGCAGGTACAGCCTGTATTTACTGAGTAATACCAACAGCATTCACCATGCTGCCTTTCACCGGTCGTTCACTGAACAAACCGGCGGGAGAAGCTTTGATGACTATTTCAACAAGGCCTATTATTCTCACCAGACAGGATTTAGGAAACCCGATAAAGAGATATATGATCTCGTGCTTTCGGATGCCGGCATTGTGGCCGATGAAACGCTTTTTATAGACGACCTGCTTAAAAACATTGAAGCGGCTGCCGCTCTCGGTATCCGTACACACCAGCTTTTGCCGGAAGAAAGAATTGAAACGATGCAATGGTAATGAAGGACTACTTTATTTCCTCAAATTCAATATAGTCTTCTCTTTGTTTGGCTTCCCCGGGAGCCTGGGAATGATTTTGGGGTTGCTGCTGTTTCATGTGTTCGTTCATCCGGCTCTGCATTTCGCCCACTTTCTGCTTTACCTGCCTGGTGGTTTGGTAAATGGGAATGATAAAATCGAAGATCAGCTTGTAAACCAGGTACAATACAAACAGTTCGAAAAGGATCTTAAGAATGCTCATGATTCAAAGTTACATATCAAATAAACCGGATGTTGTTAAAATTAAAATAACCCCCGGGGCTACCATAATTTTGGCAGTTACGGCAACGCAGCTTATATTTGCAGCGGACAAAGAAGTAATGGAAGGGAACGGAGGCGTTCCCTTCTTCTTTTATCATGACCCAGGATTCACACATACAAACCGTTGAAAAACTGATCGAGCCGCTGCTGGAAGGGGATGTTTTCCTGGTTTCGGTAAGGATAAAGCCGACGAACAACATAAAAATATATTTAGATGCGGATGGGGGACTTGGTATTGAGAAATGCATTCGTATAAACCGGGCGCTCTACAAGATCATGGAAGAAAAAGCCATGTATCCGGATGGCGATTTTTCGCTGGAGGTTTCAAGCCCGGGAATAGATGAGCCGCTGAAACTGCTGCGCCAGTATAGAAAGAATATTGGCAGGAACGTGGAAGTGATAACCAGCGACGATATAAAAAGAGAAGGAAAACTCACAGACGCCACAGAAGAAAAGATCAGTATTGAATATACGGTCGGGAAAGGGAAAAAAGCAGAAACAAAAACAGAAGAGATCGGGTTCAACAACATCAAACAAACAACAGTTCTTGTAAAATTTTAATTATAAAGTAAAACCCATACCGGCTGGGAATAAAAATGAAGCCGGC
>DAOLIP010000209.1:0-1748 GCA_035328475.1 Ferruginibacter sp. | reverse complement strand
TTTGCAACCGGAGCAATCGTTGTTCCTTTTATAATGGAATCATTTATCCATTCTGTTCTGAAAGTAATATTAGAAAAGCCTTCAGGCGAAACTGCCATCAGCAGGAGCAGCTCCTTTTTTGAAAAGTCGTAAACAAATGAGTCTTTAAGGCATATGATTGAATCGTACCCAGAGATCTTATGCCAGCACCACTTTGCAGATAGAATATTCCCGGCAGCATCGTATAATTTCTCCCTGTCTTTGAATGCTTTCTTCTTTCCTTCCGGGGCATCTTTAAAAGTGGTCACTTTTCTTATTCCTTCCCTGACAAGTATTTCCCGTTTATTAAGCAACGTATCGCTATAGTGATACGCATTATCATCCATGGGCAACATATAATGCCATTGTGCCTGTACCTTAACACAACAAATACTAACAATGATCAGAACAATAGCCGGTTTATTCATTTATTCTTTTAAATAACAGGGATTATCCAGGTTCGTTACTTACCAGCAAGATGTTTCTTTACCAGGTCATTTATATTAGCAATGGCAATATTCTCCATGCATTTAAAATGCCCCCTTGGACATTTTTTATACCCGATCTTACTGCAGGGCCGGCACCAGAGCTTACTCACTTCAACCACTTCATAATGCTGTTTAGAATATTTGCCGTAGTACGGATACATCCCGAATTTGGGCACCGTATTCCCCCATACAGAAATGATGGGCTTTTGAAGGGCTGCTGCAATATGCATCAGGCCAGTATCGTGGGTGATCACCAGTTTCGATCTACGTAGCAGGTCGGCCGATTCGTTTAAGTTGAATTTGCCACAGGCATTGTATATCTTAACATCATCCATGGCTGCAATGGCTTTCCCGTTCTCATGATCCTCCATTCCTCCCAGCAGTATCAACGGGTGATCAATGGCTGCACATAATTCTTTCAGTTTATGAAGAGGCAGTTGTTTTGTGGCCAGCGCCGCCCCTATCACCATGGCTATATAACCATGTAAGTGGGAAGTGGGAATATCCTTGTTATTCACCACATCTGCCGCCGGTATAAAATAGTCAAGCCCTTCTCCATCATTGGTAACGCCAAACGACCTTAGTGTTTCCATATTCCGGTCAACAATATGCTTACCAGGCAGCATATTGATCTTAAAATTGGTAAGAATGAATTTCTCCACGTTCAGTTTATTGAAGGAAAATGATTTTACATTCTTCAGGAAGCGTTTGATGCGGAGTGTTCGCAGGTTATGATGCAGGTCGATGATGTAGTCGTATTCTTCCGTTTGCAATTCGTGCAGCATCAGCTCAAAACTATCGGCCAACACATGAATCTTATCAATATATGGATTGCTGGAAAGTATCCCCCTGAATGACTGTTTGGTTAAAAAATGGATCTCTGCATCGGGTACCTGTTTGCGCAGGCAACGAACCACCGGGGTGGTCAAAACGATATCGCCGATGGAAGAAAAACGTATGATGAGGAATTTCATACAACGAATTACACGAATTAAACGAATTGAAGCAAATAAACTTATTCTTCTACATAGTTCAGGTCTTTGTGAAAAGTTTCTTCAGTAAGAACTGCTGCTACGATGGTAATGGCCATGATCACAATAGCAGTTATCCAGCCGCCGGTCACATAGTCGGTCATTCCGCGGAATAATTTAAACAACGGATGGAGTCTGGCCTACCATGACGCCGACCATCACCCAGACAACTACATCAACGGTGTTGCCTTCTTCCACTCCGACAAGAACC
>DAOLIP010000208.1:0-2123 GCA_035328475.1 Ferruginibacter sp. | reverse complement strand
CCTGTTTCCTTATTATAATGATTCTGCCGGTAAAACATGGACGGGAGATAGTTACGGCCCCATCTGGATACCGAAGAAGGGAGCAAGTATTCAATTGACCACCGATAACCTCATCCGTTATCAGCGTTGTATTGAAGTTTATGAGGGTAATAAATTTGAGAACCGGGACGGAAAATATTTCATCAACGGACAGGAAGCAACCAGCTATACGTTTAAAATGGATTATTTCTGGCTGATGGGAGATAACCGCCACAATTCATTGGACAGCCGTTATTGGGGTTTTGTTCCCGAAGATCATGTGGTGGGAAAAGCATCCCTTATCTGGTTCAGTTGGGAGAAAGGTCCACGCTGGAACCGCCTCTTCCGCTGGATCAAATAATGCTACTACTTGTCATGCTGAACGGTAGTGAAGCATCTCCGGCAGAGACTCCTCCTTCGTTGGAATGACAAAGAGCATCCTGATCAAATAAATTCAGCAATTTGAATTTAAATGTCTATTTTTAAGATAAGATGGGTCCTCGCTGCAGCAATGCAGGGAGGACTTTTTGTCTGAACCCGAAAATTTAAACCCGGTTATGAATAAAGAAGCCTACCAGTTCAACTATGAAGTGTATAATTCGGTGGAGGAACTGAACGAACAGGATGCCTGGCTGGTGAATGAGGCCCGTGATGTTACATCAGCAGCCTATGCCCCTTATTCTAATTTCAATGTGGCAGCGGTTGCCAAACTGGTCAATGGAGAAATTGTAGCCGGCACCAACCAGGAGAACGCTTCTTACCCTGCCGGGCTTTGCGCCGAACGGGTATTGCTATCATCGGCTGCAACGCTTTATCCCGGTATTGCAATCGAAAGCATGGCCATCAGCTATAATAATAATAATGGCGAAAGCAATCATCCTATTTCTCCCTGCGGCATTTGCCGGCAGAGTTTGGTAGAGTATGAAGAACGTACCAAACATCCCATCCGCCTTATCTTAAGTGGTATGGAAGGAAAGGTATTTGTAATTAATACGGCCGGGTTACTTTTGCCGCTTTCTTTCGGCAGTGCAGATTTAAAATAAGGTTTGCACACCATTGGCCACTTTATTCTCATGCTCCAGCAGCCATTTCTTTCTCCACAGGTCGCCGCCATATCCAACCAGTTCGCCATTGCTGCCAATTACGCGGTGACAGGGAACGATAATGCAGATGCTGTTGTTACCGTTTGCTGTACCCACTGCACGAATGGCTTTTATATTGCCGATGCGTTTGCTAAGCTCCAGGTAACTGATGGTGCGGCCATAAGGTATGTTGCAAAGTTCCTTCCATACCTGTTGTTGAAAACCGGTACCTACCTGAGAGATATGAAAGTTGAATTCAGTCCGCCTGCCGGCAAAGTATTCATCCAGTTGTTTGATGCATGTTTTAATGATCGCCGACTTTGGTTTTACAAAACTCAGCTCTTCTTCGTTGATCTTTGCCCCTTTCCATGAATTCACAAACAGTACATCCGATATGGCGCTGCCCGTGCTTCTTATTTCAAGTGCACCGATGGGAGATCTGTAATATACAATTTCGACATTCATGCTGCAAAAAGATCGAACCACATGGGACCATAGGGTACAACAGAAAACCACATAGCCTATGTGTACTATGTTCCTATGTGGTTCAAAAAACAGGTTATTCAAATTTACACGAATTCTTTTGCCCGATTGGATAAAATACAATTTCTTTGAACGGCTAATGTAGACCAGAAAATGAAGAACAATACTAAGTTTTATGAAAAAGCCATGGCTGCTGTGGCGGATCCATGCCGGATGTCTATTCTCCAGGAAATATCAAAAAAAGGAACCATGCGCTGTTGCGATGTGGTTGACCTTACGGGATTATCCCAACCCACCTGCTCACATCATATCAAACTGCTTTCGCAAAGTGAACTGATCGAATGCCGTAAGCAGGGCCGGAATATTTTCTTTACGCTCAATAAGGCGAATTTTAAAAAGCTGGGAGAGTATTTTGAACGGTTTAGCGAGTGAGGGAGGGGCTGGATGCAAGATACAGGATGCAAGATACAGGATACAGGATGTTGGATACTGGTTACTGGATGGAGTTTAATATTTTAAGATTTTTTCAGCCTGAGAATT
>DAOLIP010000207.1:0-2173 GCA_035328475.1 Ferruginibacter sp. | reverse complement strand
CTGTAGGTATTGTGTGCATAGCGTACGGCTTGTTTTCTTCCCTTACCTGCTTTCAGGTATTCCTCTGCTTTCTTCCAGTTTACCGCCATGATAAAATCCTTGTCTTTCTGGGACGCATTCACTTCTAACAAGGTATTTGCCTGTTCGGTATTATAACAGGAGAAGAAGAACCATCCATGCGATACTCCTTTACCGGCACGGCTGAGGTCGAAGTTAACACCGGGGCATTGTATCTGGAAGGCGATATCCATTTTACCATTTTCTTTTGCCACGCTGATAAAGCTGATCGTTCCTTTAAAATTCTGTTTGTAGGTATTGATGGGCACATCACCGTTCTTATCATCCGGCGGTACGCTGAAACGGGTACCTGCCACTACGTACTCCGTATTCTCTGTAATAAAAGGAGAAGAGTGATTACCACCGCTGTTTGGCAGTTCGATGATCTCGGCCGTACGGAAAGTTTTCAGGTCTATCCGGGCAACCCGGGGTGTATTATTGGCATTGCCAAAGGCCCACTTGCCATCATAGTCGCCATTTGTTTTCGACATCTGAACATGATGCAGATCGTCCCAGGGAACAAAACCATGAGAGGTGTTGAGCATCGGTTTGGTTTCCTCGCTGTAGCCGTAACCTTTTTCGGGATCAACAGAAAATACGGGGATCACACGAAGCAACCGGCCCGATGGCAGGCCATACGCACTCATCTGGCCACTGAAGCCACCCGACACAAAATTGTAAAATTCATCGTACTTGCCGGGAGCTACATAAGCCTTGGCGGCAGCATCTGAACTTACGGCAGAGCCGGCATTCTTTGGTTTACAGGCTGTAAAGCCCAACAGCAAGCCGAATACTAAAACAACTGCTGTTATTAATTTATACTTTTTCATATTGAGATTGTTTTATGTTCTGGGGTTCATTATTTAACGCCGTCGTTCTTGCGCATGAATTCATAAAGCGCTCTTGCATCTGCATCAGACAGGTTTTGATTAGGCATACGCACCAGGCATATCTCCAGTTGTGCCTGTGCTTTGGGGTCTTTATCCAGCATGGCGTCGGTATTAGTAGTAAAATTCATGATCCAGGGAGCGGTATGTCTTTCGGTTACACCCAGCCAACCCGGGCCAACCAGTTTCTCACTGGTTAGTTTGTGGCAACTGCTGCATTTAACTCCGTATACTTTTTCTCCGTCTGCTGCCATGGCTGCATTAAGTGTGGCACCGATCTCTACATCTTTGAATTTCCCTTCGCCCCGTTCAGGATCATAAGAAGGATTTCCGTTCTCTGTTTTTTTAGTTTCTGTTGCTGCAGTAGTTTCTGTGCTTGCAGTATTTGAGTCAGAATTACCTCCGCAGGCGCTCAGGATTGCGCCCAAAAAGAGGAAGAATGCAAGTTTTTTCATAAAAGGAAAATTTTTTGTTTAAATTTATTACACAAGATTACAGGCATATATGACACATTTTTATGCGCCAAGTCATATCCCCTGTAAATATATTGAAAAGAAAAACTTTATCGCCTGAAAACCCCGAACAGCAAAGAATTTGATCGATCAATTTATTTTGAATGCCTTGTTATGACTTTAATCATAACTCATACTGCCTCACGTCATTCTGACCCTTCCGGGCCAGGTATACATTTGTCGGCAACAACTAAACTACTTTACCATGATGATTGATATTGATATGCTGCTGGCCTGGGGTGCAGCCTACAAAAAATTAAGTGCCGGGGAGTTGATCTTCCAGGAAGGCAATCAATCTTCTTTCTATTATCAACTGGTGAGCGGTAAAGTGAGGTGGGTGAATATCAATGACGAAGGAAAAGAGTTTATTCAGACCATTATAGAACCGGGTGAATGCTTTGGTGAGTTTCCGCTGTTTGACGACGAACCCTTTGCTGCATCGGCTATTGCGGATGAAGACTCTGTGATCATCAGGCTGCATAAGGCATCTTTCCTGCAGCTTATCAAAGAAAATACCGAAATACATTTTGCCTTTACCAGGTTACTCACGCAACGTCTCCGTTTTAAATTTCTCATTCTCAAAGAACTGGCCACCCATAACCCGGAAAACAGTATTTCCACCCTGCTTGGTTATTTTAAACAAAACAAGAAGAATATCTGCACCAAGTGCAACCGTTTAAAATTAACGCGGCAGCAAATTGCTGATATGACCGGCCT
>DAOLIP010000206.1:0-2234 GCA_035328475.1 Ferruginibacter sp. | reverse complement strand
CAAACCGAATATTGAATACAACCTGGATGTTTTAAACCTATATTTCTTTAGCATATTCAATACTCAAGGAACGGAATTCCGTTGAACATTGAAAGTTGAGCATTGTGTATTGAATATTTCCTTTGAAAGAAGATCAAATAGAAAAGAGTATTGGTGATAATTGTGTAGTGGTACTTCGGCTCCGCTCAGAATTAAAAAGTGGTTTTTCATCAGGTATTGTATCCACTCGGTTAGCCAACAATATTTTGCTGACAGCAGAAACAGGCTGATTATTTATTCTGGATTTGCAGTTAAAGAGAAAGCATATCCCGTTTACAACGGGGGCGGTAATCGTTAAAGAATATCAGGGTTGTAAAAAACACCTGTACTGCACAACAAATGATTTTTACTGGCGCAAATATAGGTTTGCTTTCACCAGCGTAACGCACCTTTTATGCACAATGTTGATAACCCATGGCTTCTATCGAAATCGTTCTACAATCTTAAAGTCCGGGGATGTTTACATACAGTCCGTCTTCTCTTTCTTCTACCACAAAGGTTTTCAGGTAATAGCCTTCGCCGCTTGTGTTTCGGCCGTTAAAGGGGTTGAAGCGGTAACGGTGCAGGGGGCAAACAATATTTCCCAATGCATCTACATAACCATCTGCCAGTAAGCCTCCGGCATGCGGACATTTATGTGCACAGGCAAACAGTTTTTCTTTATCCTTTCCTAATGTTATTGTTTTACCGGCTACCGTAACCACCGAAAGGCCATGGGCGGAAAAATCAATTTCTGCAATGCTTTCGGCTATCTTATGCCAGGAGGTATCGTTGAAGGGCTTAATGGTTGAAGACGTTTAGAGGTTGAAGATGGTTGAATGTTGTTGAACATTGTTGAAGGACCAGGTCTTTTAAACCATCTTCAACTACTTTCAACAACATTCAACTATATTCTATGAATTTGCTTTGTTTTCAATATACGTTTAATAAAAAAACTCCGCCTTGTACGGATACCTCACCCGGTACATATCCCTCACCGCATTTAAAATGGTCTGGCGCAGTCCGTCAAGATTGGTTCTTTCGGTAGCCGAAACAAAAACACATTTCCCCTTTGTTTCATTCTGCCAGCGTTGCTTCAGGTCGCTGAGTATCTCATTCTTCACGTCGGGTTCCAGCCACTGGTCAAAGGCTTCTTCCTCGTATTTATCCATCTTATTGAAAATGGTGATCACCGGTTTTTCAGCAGCCTTCAGCTCTGCGAGCGTTTTATTCACTACGTTCAGTTGTTCTTCGTATTGGGGATGAGAGATATCCACCACGTGCAATAACACATCTGCTTCCCGCACTTCATCTAAGGTACTTTTAAAACTTTCCACCAGGTGATGGGGCAGCTTGCGGATGAAACCTACCGTATCGCTCAGTAAGAAAGGCGTTTGTTCAAACACAACTTTCCTGGTGGTGGTATCCAGCGTGGCGAATAATTTATTCTCTGCAAACACTTCACTCTTACTCAGCACATTCATCAGCGTTGATTTGCCTACATTGGTATACCCCACCAGGGCCACCCGTATAAATTCGCCCCGGTCTTTACGTTGTGTGAAAGCCTGCTTATCGATCTCGGCCAGCCGTTTGCGCAGCAGCCCGATCTTATCTTTTACAATACGGCGGTCTGTTTCGATCTCCGTTTCACCGGGACCTCTTGTACCCACGCCGCCGCCCTGGCGCTCTAAGTGCTTCCACATTCCCTTCAATCTTGGTAAGATGTATTGATACTGCGCCAGCTCTACCTGTGTTTTTGCCTGCGCTGTTTTTGCACGGCTTGCAAAAATGTCGAGGATGAGATCGCTGCGGTCGATCACTTTTACCTGCAGTTCTTTTTCTATGTTCTGTATCTGCGAGCCCGTAAGTTCATCATCAAATATCACCAGGCTGATATTTCCCTTTAAGAAGATGAATTGCTTTATCTCTTCCAGTTTTCCTTTACCCACAAAGATCTTACTGTCGGGATGCGGAAGTTTTTGTGTAAATCGTTTTACCGCTTTTGCCCCGGCTGTTTCTGCTAAAAAAGCAAGCTCATCCAGGTATTCATTTACCATGGGCTCGGTTTGTTCTTTGCAGATCAATCCAACGAGGATGGCGTTTTCTTCCTGCCTTATTATTTTTTTATTCTCTATCAATTGAAAAAAATTATACTTATTTGATCCTGGTTTCTGAACCACATAGTTAACATAGAGTAATAATTATATGCCCTATGT
>DAOLIP010000205.1:0-2298 GCA_035328475.1 Ferruginibacter sp. | reverse complement strand
CCAGCGCCTCGCAGATTGCGTTCTGCCGCCGATGCAGTTCGCTTAGGAGCATAAGATCATTGTCGGCATGCATATGCATCTCCGGAATATCTTACTTTATGTTAGCCTGGGAAACCTGAACACCCGAAAGGGGATAGATCAGTTTTTTTGTAAAAGTTTTTTCATGCTTGCAAACCCCCTTAACCATATACCGGGCCATAATTTGTTAAGTATGATTAACAACCATGTTAACAAATTTTCGTTCCTTTAATAAACCCCTAACCGGCAATCATGTATGAATAGATCACTGCTTGTTGTTCTAACGATCTTTACTACGGCTGCATTAGCACAAACGGAAGTAACGCCAAAGATCTTCCGCATCACATCGGCCTATACATCCTTCCCCGACAGCGGAAGAGCCAACGGCCACCGCTATAACAACACATTATATTCCGCTGCTGAACATTACAACGACAGCAGCGTACTCATCATAGTACCGCCGCAACTAAATGCGAAGAAGAAGGTTGATCTTATCGTGTGCTTTCATGGCTGGCGGAATAATATTGACAGTGCAGCCAGCTATTTTGAACTGACAAAACAATTCCTGGCATCAAACCGCAATGCTGTATTGGTTTTTCCCGAATCGGCAAAGAACTCTCCCGACAGCTATGGGGGCAAACTGGAACGGAAAGATATTTTTAAGTCCTTACTGAATGATGTGCTGGATAAACTAAAGAAAGAAAAAGTTATTGGTAAAAAAGCTGCCGAAGGCAATATTGTGCTGGCCGGCCACAGCGGCGCTTTCCGGGTGATGGCGCATATATTGCAGAACGGCGGCATGGAAGTAAAGCAGGTTCTTTTATTTGACGGACTTTACAGCCAGGTGGATAAATATACCAGCTGGATACTGGCAGATACATCGCACCGGTTCATAAATCTTTATACCAACAAAGGAGGCGGTACCGATGAGATATCTGCCGGCATGATGAAATTACTTCGTGAAAAAAATATCACCTTCATCAATCCTGAAGAAAAAGAGGTAGATGCCGCCCTGCTGAAAACGAACCAGGTCATCTTCATTCACAGCCTCAAGGAACACAATGATGTCATCAACCGGCCCGATCATAATTTCCGCTTATTCCTGCAGAACAGCCCGGCATTGAAACCATTGCAATAACCATTCTCACTCGTGCAGGTCTCTCTGCTCGTCCCGGTCTCTGACCGGGATGCCCTGGTTTAAAGTCTCCGACTTTTCACAGATCCGCTAAAATTCCGCGGTCACTGGGCACAGCTCATCCACCGATTTTTTCAGTTCATTCCTGTTTGGCTTTTACGGGTGGCCCTAAAAAACAACCTTGCAGTTAAAGTAAGTCTTTCAAAAGCCATGAAAGTAATAATTGTAGAGCCCGAAAAACAGGTGGTGCGTAAAGTGATCCGTACCCTATATTCCATCGACAGCAGTATAGAAGTGCTGCCGGTGGTGAAAGACGTGGAAACATTACTGAAGCGGATCAACACATCTCCCCTGCCCGACCTGGTGCTGGTGAACAGGCTGTTGCTGGGAGCCACTCACCGCAACATTGAAGCAAAACTGATCATCACTTCCAGCAGCAATCACCTGGTGTACCTGGCCTTCCGGGTAAACAACCTGGATTACCTGCAAAAATGTTTATTGAAGCCAAAGCAAACCGGTGCAGGTATTCACCCGCTGCCAACCAGGAATAACCCCGTCGGTAGTTATCCCGGTGAAGAACTCGGAAACTCTTCGCTGCAACAAGCCGTTAAAAAAAGGTTCCTGGTAACCTACCAGCAGAAATTATTATCCATTGCCGTGGAAGATATCGCTTATTTCTTCTCCGACAACCGCTTCATCTTTTTCAAAACATTCGATAACCGGAAATTCCTCATCGAATACCGGATGGATGAACTGGAGACCATGCTTGATCCGCAACTTTTCTTCCGAATCAACCGGTCGTACATCATCTCCATAAACTCCATATTGGTCATTCACGCCTACCCCGGCAACCGTTTTAAGATAAACCTAAACCCCGCGGTTGAAAAAGAAATGATCGTAAGCCGGGAACGCATCCTCAATTTTAAAAAATGGCTGGGCGAATAGGGTTAAGTGGCTTTTGTTTGTGTACTGATTTCTACAACTAATACAGTGATTCTTTCAACTGCTGCAGCTTCGTTCGCATTTCTTTTTTTAAGTGCATAGGTTTACCATGCGACTGTTTGCTTACAAAGGCTTCCGGTTGCACGATAAACCCAATAAATTCTATATCCAAAAATCAACTGTATGAAAAACCGTTTCATGTA
>DAOLIP010000204.1:0-2350 GCA_035328475.1 Ferruginibacter sp. | reverse complement strand
AGTTCCAGTATTGTGCATATAAAGCTGTGGTGTCTGCTGCTATATTGTATTTGCCTTTTACCAACCTGGCGATCTGTAATCCCCAGTGGTTGTTCAACAGCCATGCATTCGGATCGTTGATGGCGATGTTGGGAGAAAGCAAAATCAAACCGGCAATATCGGGATATTCGGCTGCCAGCTTCAATGCCAGTGTGCCACCGGTGGAAGTGGCCATCAGAATTATTTTCTTACCTAATTGCTTTCCCACAGCATAAGCTTCTTTAGCGGAGTTCCACACTCCATCAGCTGTAAAATTTGCCAATGGTTCAGTTGTATCAATTCCATGTGCATCCAGCCGGGTTAAAAAAAGATTGCATCCGAATTTTTGCGCAAACTCATAATGCACCGGATCTCCCTCTTCCTGGCTGGCGGAGAACCCATGCAAGTAAATAACCACATATTCTGTTTTTAATTTCAGCGAATCATCGAGCCACAAAATCCTCGCTTCATTATCCGGTTTCAGTTTATGTTTTGCTTCATTACTGCTAATGTATTGTTCCAATGCAGCAGCATTGGCAGGTACAACTGGCAAATCTTTGTTGTATGCTGGCCGGGATGGCTGCGGGCCTAAAAAGTAAACGATAATCAGCACTAACAGGATGATGCCGAGCCCTTTGAGAAATTTCATATCGCCTTTTTTATAAAACTACTGGAAATCTCCCGTTTAAAGCCTGTTAAGCCTGTATTAAATGCCTGTTTCGTTTGCTCCCCCCGCTGAATTGCCGTACCTTCGCCGCTCGTTTGAAAATAAGATTATGGAGATAAGAAACATCGCTATCATAGCCCACGTTGACCACGGGAAAACTACCCTGGTTGATAAAATATTACATGCCACCAAGGTTTTCAGGGATAACCAGGAAACCGGTGAGCTGATCATGGACAGCAACGACCTCGAAAGAGAAAGGGGCATTACTATTTTCAGTAAGAACGCAGCGGTGGTGTACAAGGACGTTAAGATCAACGTAATCGATACTCCGGGTCACGCCGACTTTGGTGGTGAGGTGGAAAGAGTATTAAAAATGGCCGATGGTGTTTGCCTGCTGGTAGATGCTTTTGAAGGCCCGATGCCTCAAACAAGGTTTGTATTACAAAAGGCCCTTCAGCTTAACCTGAAGCCAATCGTTATCATCAATAAAGTGGACAAAGAGAACTGCCGCCCTGATGAAGTGCATGATGCAGTATTTGAGTTATTCTTTAACCTGGATGCAACAGAAGCACAGTTAGATTTTCCAACTTTTTATGGTTCAGGAAAAAATGGCTGGTTCAATGATTCATTAGAACAGATCGAAGGCATTGAACCTTTACTGGATGGTATTGTAAAATATGTACCACCGCCAAAAGTGAATGAGGGTCCGGTACAAATGCAGATCACTTCGCTGGATTATTCTTCTTTCCTTGGCCGTATTGCCGTAGGTAAAGTAAGCCGCGGAGTACTGAAGGAAGGACAGAATGTGGTATTGATGCAGGCTGACGGCACTATCAAAAAAACAAAAGTGAGAGAATTGTATGTGTTTGAAGGAATGGGTAAAAAGAAAGTGACGGAAGTAGTGGCCGGAGATCTTTGCGCCGTTGTAGGTATCGAAGATTTTAATATCGGTGATACCATTTCTGACGCAGAAACACAAGAAGCATTACCGGTGATAAGTGTGGATGAACCCACCATGAACATGCTGTTCTCTGTAAACAACTCACCTTTCTTTGGAAAAGACGGAAAGTTTGTTACTTCAAGGCACCTGCGGGACAGGCTGATGAAAGAAACAGAGAAGAATCTTGCCCTGAAAGTAGAAGACAGCGAAGAAGGTGATAGTATGGTTGTATATGGTCGTGGTATTTTGCATTTAGGTATATTGATCGAAACCATGCGCCGGGAAGGGTATGAGCTGACTGTAGGCCAGCCACAGGTAATTGTAAAAGAAATTAATGGTAAAAAATGTGAGCCGTATGAAGTGCTGGTGGTGGATGTACCGCAGGAATTTGCCAGCAAGGTAATTGACCTGGTAAGCCGCCGCAAAGGAGAAATGCTGATCATGGAAACCAAAGGCGAAATGCAGCATTTAGAGTTTGAAATACCATCAAGAGGGCTGATCGGGTTGCGTACACAAATGCTGACAGCCACTACCGGAGAAGCTGTAATGGCACACCGTTTTAGCGAATACAAACCATGGAAAGGCCCGATTCCCGGAAGAAACAACGGGGTATTGATTTCGAAGAGCACTGAAAAAACAACTGGTTACTCAATAGATAAATTACAAGACAGGGGTACCTTTTTTGTAGATCCGGGAGAAGAAGTATACACCGGTCAAATCATTGC
>DAOLIP010000203.1:0-2411 GCA_035328475.1 Ferruginibacter sp. | reverse complement strand
ATGAAGTTGGCGAATGAATCGAAACGCCGGTAAAGAAGAAGCCCCTGTAGAAACAGGGGCCGGTTACCAAAACTAACTGCTTATGAGAAAATTTTTATTGCTTAATTTTTACAACACAAATATCCGTTGCTTTCGCAAGATCCGCTGTTAATACTTGTATAAAAGCCAGTTAAAGGAGCGTTAAAACAAAACAGGGTTTTCAACAGGTTATTGACACCGGCTCTAATGGAATTTTAATGTCAAATTAAAAGCCGTCCTTTTTCAAGAACGGCTTTATATGTTTTCATGTGCCGGGAAAATCATCTTCCGCCACCACCTAAGCCGCCGCCGCCGCCTTCTGTTCGTTTATTCTCATCTTCTATAGAGGTCTTGCGTTGGCGTGCTGCCTTTATCTGGGCGCTACCAAAACGGTAACTGAAATTGATCTTGAACTGCCGGCTTTCCCAGCGGCCGCTTGCCTGGTTGTACTGGCCGGTAAAGTTGTTACTTCCGCTGAATTTCATGATCCGGAACATATCGCTTACCGCCACTCTCAGGTTTGCTTTTCCTTTGAAAAGGGTTTTCTGAACCCCGCCATCTATGCCGTAAATGGCCTTGCTCTTGAAAGTGCCCTGCCAGATAGTGGGTGAATTGTAAAAGCCGCTCAATTCAGCTTTGAAACCTCTGCCCAGGTTAAAGGTGTTCTGCATAAAGAAACTCAATGCAAAAACATCCAGGTCTATCTTACGGTCTCCACCGCCAAAATCGGCCTTGTACATGGAGTAATACGAATTAAGGTTTGCAAAGAAACCGTACCACTTATACTGGAATGGATAGCTGATATTCAGGCTCACGATATCCTGTGTAGCCAGGTTCTTCTTGGTAAGGAAGCTTTTAGATCCTTCGGTTGTATCCGGCAACTGGGTGAATATATCTTTCACATGGCTGTAGTTCAACTGGGTATTCAGCTTGTATTTATAGGTATGCGTGATACCAAAACTGTTGGTGTATTGCGGCTTCAACTGGGTATTCCCTTTCATGAAGGTATAGTCGTTGAGCTTGAATTCAAACGGGTTCAGGTCCTGGTAGGCCGGACGGTCAATACGACGGCTGAATGTGATACCAAACTGGCTCATCGGGTTTTTATTGAACGTGATGGCTGCGCTTGGGAAAAGGTTGGTGTAATTACGGTGTATGGATGAATCGTAATTTTCATAAAGGCCGGTATTGCTGTTGTATTTCAGCCCGGTCGACGTTCCATCCGATACGGTGTTCTCTACCCTCAGTCCAAACTGAACCATAAATCCTTTGAATGCCCGGTTATAATTCACATAAAGGGCATTGATATTTTCGGTGTATTTGAAGCGGTTGCTTTTATCCTTGTCATAGATCTCCGTATTTCCGATCACATCATACCTGCTGAAATCATTATCGGTTTTTACAAAGCCTACTTTGCCGCCGATCCCGAGGCGCCCTTTTTTAAAATTACGTTCGTAATCTGCCTTTACCGAAAAAATATCAATGTCGGTAGGAGAGATCATGCGGTAAACATTGCTGTAGAGTTTGGTGGTACCCGAAGCGTCATAATAATCATTTGGCTGAAACTGGTTGCCCCGGAGTCTGAAAGTGCCATAGTCGGCATCAATATTCAGTTCGGTGCCACCTGTTACAGCATACCGGTAGTTGATATTTGTATTTAAGTTGTTTCGTTTGGTTTCGTTATTGCTGGTAGCACGCAATAATCTCGAAACCGTATTAGTTGGACGGTAGATAATGTCCATCGGGCCCTCGGTCTCCATTATGCTTTTAGCGATATTGCCGTTCAGGATAAAACCGATCGTACTTTTCTTATTGATAAAAAAATCGGCACCGGCTTTAAAATTATTTCCGTATTTATTCCGGTTCAGCATCCGGTTACGCTGGTCAAAAATACTGTCACCCTGCTCCCGGTACAGCATGAAATTATTCTCGTTTATACCGGTGTTGAAGTTATAGTTGCCAAACACATTCATTTTTTTATTCCGGTGGTTCAGCGACAGGCCGGCATTGTATTTTGCATAAACGCCAATATTGTAACCCGCTGTAAAATTGCCATTGGTACCAATGGTCTTGTCTTTTTTAAGTTTGATATTGATGATGCCAGCATTACCCGCCGCTTCATATTTGGCAGAAGGGTTGGTGATGAGTTCAATGGCCTCGATCTGTGATGACTGCAGCGATTTTAAATAGCTTGCCAGGTCGGCCCCTGTAAGCGGGCTTGGTTTGCCGTCGATATAAACCTGCACACCATTTTTGCCTGCCAGGCTCAGGTTGTCGTCTTTATCCACGATCACACCCGGAGATTTTCTTAATAGTTCAAGCGCATCCTGGCCAACCGCGTTAATGGTTCCTTCCACATTCAGGATGGTTTTATCTGCTTTCACTTCCACCAT
>DAOLIP010000202.1:0-2569 GCA_035328475.1 Ferruginibacter sp. | reverse complement strand
GCCGGCGCCAGTAATTTGTTCAAAGAAGAATTTTTGGCCGATGAAGAAACAAGAAGAAAATTCATTGATGAGAACCTGGATGACATTTGCGCTTCGGTGCAGGAACGGATCGTAAGCATCTTATTGAATAAATTAAAGAAAGCGGTGGCAGAAACAGGTATCAACAACATATGCCTGGCCGGTGGTGTAAGTGCAAACAGCGGGTTAAGAAAAGGATTTACTGCCATGGGAGAAAAAGATGGCTGGAAAACCTTTATTCCTGCATTTGAATATTGCACCGACAATGCTGCCATGATCGCCATCACCGGGTACTATAAATTCCTGGCGAAAGATTTTACAGCGTTGGGTGTAAGCCCTTCTGCCCGGGCCGAATGGTGAGGGGTTTAAAGTTTGAGGTTTGTAGTTCAGGCACCCAGTATCCAGTATCCAGTATCCAGTATCTTGCACCCAATGCCGAATCATTACTTCCAATTCAAACAGTTCACCGTCTACCAAGACAAATGCGCCATGAAGGTATGCACCGACGCCTGCCTGTTTGGAGCGCTAACCGCAAACCTCAAACTTATCCTGAGCGTAGTCGAAGGGCAAACTTCAAACTGTTTAGACATCGGCACCGGAACAGGATTGTTATCACTGATGTTCGCTCAAAAGAATGCAAATACGGTCATTGATGCCGTTGAACTTGATGCAGCAGCGGCTGGCCAGGCCAAAGATAATTTTGCGGCTTCTCCCTGGAAAGAACGACTGAATATTTTCAATGCCAACATCCTCTCATTTACCGGTGAAAAGAAATACGATCTCATTATTTCCAATCCTCCTTTTTTTGAAGATGACCTGAGATCGCCTGATGAGGATAAGAACAACGCAAAGCATGATACCTCACTTAGCTTAACTGAACTATTACAGGTTGTGAAAACCAAGCTTTCGTTAGGGGGCAGTTTTGCCGTACTACTGCCTTATCACCGGGTAGATCATTTTATTGAAGAGGCAGGTAAGCACGAATTGCATCTTATGCAGAAGATACTGGTAAAACAAACAGACAGGCATGATCACTTCCGGGGAATATTATTCTTTAGCAGGAAGGATGTACAACCTGCAAACACATCGATGAGCATTAAAGATATGGAAGGAAATTACACACCTGAATTTGTTGCGGCATTAAAAGAGTACTACCTCTATCTTTAATTAAAGCCCCGCATATTCTTTCATATACATGAAAGGCTCATTTAATTTTCCCACTTTCACCATCGTTGCCTTATCGATCACTTTACTTCCGCCCAGCCGGATATCATCCAGCACAAATTTTATCATCTGCTCACCAAAATAGCGGCTGGCATCTCTCGGTAATTCATTTGGCAGGTTACCTACCGCCATCACATCTACCGAGCCGGGTAAATATGGAGCGGTTATCTCAAAACTTTTTTTGTCTACCCCATATACCGGCTTATCAATGGTTGAATCGCCCAGGTTGCAGGGCACCGAACCATTGCGGTCATCGGTGATATCGGCAATGGTCTTGATGCGGAAATTTTCCCGGCGCAGGTCTTCCATCTCAAACAGGCGTGGAATATTTTTTTCCCAATAGATACCATTCATCAATATATCAGTATGTGCCAGGTAATCGGTAAAGCGGCAATTGTAGTTTTGGGGATTGGCATGAAAATCATTCCGCACATACTTGCCGGTCTCTTTATGTACGTACAGGTCGGCTCCCTTTAAATGTACATATACCGGGTAGGCAAATTCTGTTTCAAAATATTCATCCGTCTCCACTTCATGAATACCCAGCAGGTTCATGATCTCCAATACACCATGTGCTACGCGGCCAGTGCCAGTTACGGCAATTTTAATATTGGGCAGCTTTAAGCCGAAATACGTATGCACCAGTTTCTGAAAACTGTTTACCGAACCAACCCTCGCCAGTTTATAAGCTCCGGTACGGTTGCCATAAGCCATCATGCCGTTATGGGCGCCTACAATACCGGCAAAGAACCCAAAGCCGATGATACGGGTACCGTCTTCATGCTCCAGGCATTCGTAATCCACCAGGGTAATTTTTTTATCCAGTATGGCTTTGAATAACCGCTGGTTAGCCGGCTGCATTTTTTTTGTATGCGAAAAGAACATGTAGGTCTTGCCTTCCAGCAGCATATCAACAGGAACTTCTTTAATGCCAAGCAGCAGGTTGCATTCGCTCATATCTTCTTTTACTTCCACGCCTGCCCTTTCGTATTCAATATCGGCATAACAACGGTTTGGCGAATGTTGTGCAATTACTTTAATATCGTTGAAATTCTTTTGCAGCCATTTGCAATGGGCTGGTGTAAGTGCTACCCGGTTATCCTGGGGTACCTTTCCTTCCCGTATTAAGCCAATCGTAAGCATCAATCATTAAATTTAGACGGCAATTTACATTTTAGATTTTATATAACTCCTGTATTTAGTATCCAGAGCTGCAATTAAAAGAATTCCAACTAATAAGTTGCAGCTTCGCTGCATTAAATACATCAGCCACGAAGGCTCTAAGGCACGAAGTTAAAAATGCAACGCATTTTTAACTTCGTGCCTT
>DAOLIP010000201.1:0-2641 GCA_035328475.1 Ferruginibacter sp. | reverse complement strand
TTGATGACTATGCCGGTGCTGGCTTTCTTTACCAGGCTGCTTAGCATCTTTTCTATCTCTTCAATTTTAAAATGGTGCAGAAATAAGGTAGCTAATACAATGTCGTATTCCAGTTTGGCAAAATCACCCGACAGCACATCCATTTTCAAATAACTGATCTCCGGGTAATCCGCCGACAGCTTCCGGGCATAATTTACGGTAAATTCATTGGCATCGATACCTGTTAACCTGAAATTGTAATTGTTTGCTCTTCCATAGCTGGCCACTGTGCGAAGCATATCGCCGCTGCCGCAGCCCAGGTCAATGATAGTAACAGTTGAACCTGCCGGTTTGTTCTTCAGTAACGTATGCAATCCATTGATGGTTGCTTTGTTGCCGCCCAGTCGTTGGTTTATGGCAGCGATCTGGTCCAGTGTTTTCCGCAGCATCTCACCTTCCATGAACAGATCATCCATGATCTCCTCTTCAGTGCTGCGGTATGCGGTATTGACGAACATTATGAACTGGTTTGCTGAATGTTGTTTTTATACATTCATACCGTAGGTAATTTTAAAGGTTTACCGTGGGTATGCCTGATAATGGCAGGCAATACTGCCGGGATATGCGTAAGCCCGTACATGATCGCTCTGTTAAGACCGTCTTTTCCGAAAAAGGGTTGCAAGACCCTGCCGGTAGTTACCCGGGTTTTGAATGCTGTGTTCCACATCCGGCTGTAAGCGTCTTCCAGATCCCGGCGGGCGGTTTTTTTTTTATTGAAATGATCAATGATCAGTTCCGAAGCAATTTTAGCGCTATGTATCGCCATGGCCATGCCATTGCCGCATAAGGGATGGATCATGCCGGCCGCATCACCACACAGGAGCATATGGTCTTCTACCGTTGTTTTGTTGGAAAATGAGACCTGGCTGATGGTTAAGGGTTGTTCAAATACGGGAACGGAGTTCTCAAAGACCGATCTCAGATGAGGATTCCTGCAAAGCACTTCCTCCCTGAATGTATCCACGTTCTTGTATTGCTGAAAACTTTTGTAGTTGGCAATATAACAGGCATTGAGGTTGCCGTTTTCCACCATGGATATGCCACAGTACCCCCCTTTGAAATTATGCAGTGCCACCAGGTCATCCGGAAAATCACCTTTTAAATGTGTTTTAACTGCCACAAATGGAGATCTGTTTTTAATGAAGTCACGTTCCAGCTTTACATCCATATTGCTTCTTTTGCCAAAGGCGCCGATTACAATTTTTGCAGTCAGTTCATGCCCTTCTTTGGTAAATACCCGGAACATATCATTTTCAAAATGAACATCGGTAACGGTATCCTGTAAAACGGTACACTTGTTTTCAATGGCCTTTTGAAAAAGAAATTGATCCAATGTATAACGACTTACTCCAAATCCGCCGAGCGGAAGTTTTGTTTCTATTGTTTTTCCTCTGGTGGTACTTAATAAGAAGCGGTTGATCCTTTTTGCACCGGTGGTCATCGGATCGGCACCCAGCTGCTGCAGGTAAGGCAATACCTCATTAGAAACATACTCACCACAAACCTTATGTTTCGGGTACTCATTTTTCTCAATAAGCACAACAGCCAGTCCTGCTTTGCATAAATGAATGGCGCTCACCAGGCCGGCCAGCCCGCCACCAATGATTATGATATCTGTTGCATTATTGCTCAAGAGGTCCTCTGTATAACTGATCCCGGGTACCGGGTTCAGAATATTTGATTAAATGTACATTCAAATCGGCTGATGTCTTTAAAACCATGCCGCTATTTTTTCAGTATGTATTGTTTCAGGCATACTAAAGTGAAACAACAGAAAAGCACATGCCTGTCATACAAACGACAAAGCAACTCATCACCCGGGTATAGCTTTGTTCTTTAAACATACAGATCTATGAAGAAAGTATTCATTCTTATCATTCCTGCTCTCTTTGTGGGTATAACTGCAACCGCCCAGCAAAAAATCAAAAGGCCTGTTGACCGTTATGCCGATATTAGTTTTGGCATCGGTGTTTCGCAGGCAACCGGCTCCCTTTCTTATGTACATAACTGGAAAGTGGGGAAACGTAAAAGAGGAGAGCTTGGGTTAGGCGCCCGGTTCACAAGTTATTTCGGAAATAACCTGTTCTTCCGGACAGCTCCTGCTAAATTAACCAGTGGTAAAACGGATCCAACGGTCTTGTTCACCGAAGACATTGAACCCAATATCGATTCGGTATTGTTTCCCAGGGCACAGGTCAACTCATTCAATATCTCCCTGAACTTCGGTTATAACTTCAGCAAAAAATTCTCAGCAGGATTGAACATTGACCTGGTGGGGTTCAGTTTGGGCGGGAAACAAAGCGGAACATACTATGGAAATAATTTTGCCACGGGTGTACCGGTGAGGGCAAAGCCAACCGGTTTTAATCTTTTGTTAATTAGCGATAACGATAAGGGCTCATTGAACAGTGAATTGTTTGGCAGGTACAAGTGGAACGATTCTTGGGGAGTGAAGCTGGGTATCCAGTTTTATTTTGCCGAGTATACAACGGATACTAAGGTGCAGACCACGCCCGGCGGCGACATGAATGACCGCTTCCGGAAAAAGATGCTGGGAGCCGGGATCGGGGTGACCTACAATTTTAAATAACGGATCGTCGGC
>DAOLIP010000200.1:0-2666 GCA_035328475.1 Ferruginibacter sp. | reverse complement strand
ATGGGATTAGGCTATGATGCTTCTGATAAATTTTTTATCGGGGCCGAGATCATTAAGGAAGAGGACAAACCGGTGGATGTTGTTGCGGGTCTTCAATATCATTTTGCAAAACAGTTTTTTGCCAAAGCGGGGTTTGTGAGCGGATCAACAATGATTTATGCAGGCGCCGGAGTTGGCTGGAAAGGTCTTCGCCTGGATATTTCATCCAGCTATCATCCGCAACTGGGTTTTTCTCCCGGCATTCTATTGCTCATTTATTTTAAAAGCAAGAAGCAATGAAAAGACTGATCATCATAAGTGTCCTGTTCTTCATTTCACTGCATGTACGGTCGCAGGTTGAAGAAACTACAGCAAACACGGTTGAGCAGCAATTGGAAAATAATACCGAGAATAATGAAGATGTGGAAACCGAAGATGATGGATACCTGCAACAGATGCAACAGTTCTTAAAACACCCGGTTGATCTTAACCGGGCAGATGTGAATGATCTCAGCGAACTAAGGATACTAACCCCGCTACAGGTGCAGCATCTCATTGTGTACCGGGGGCTGGTGGGAAAACTGATTGATGTATATGAGCTGCAAGCCTTGCCGGGGTGGGATCTGCATACGATACGAAAACTGAGGCCATATGTTACCGTTAGTTTGCTGACCGATGCAACCGGTTCTTTAAAAAGCCGGTTGAAAAAAGGAGAACATACGTTATTGCTGCGGGCATCGCAGGTGCTGGAAAGATCAAAGGGATATTTGCTTGATTCGTCAACGGCCACCAATTTTTATCCAGGCTCTCCGCAAAAAATAATGTTCCGGTATAAGTACAATTACAGGAATTTATTACAGTATGGAATGCTGGCAGAAAAAGATGCCGGTGAACAATTCTTCAAAGGCAAACAGAAAACCGGATTCGATTTTTATTCTTTTCATTTGTTCGTTCGTAAAACCGGGATCATTCAGTCGCTGGCAATCGGCGATTTTGCGGTGAACATGGGACAAGGTTTGGTGCAGTGGCAAAGCCTGGCCTTTAAAAAAAGCGCCGATGTACTCAATATAAAAAGAGAATCGCCGGTACTTCGGCCATACAATTCCGCTGCAGAAACAAATTTTCACCGGGGCGTTGGTATTACCATTAAAAAAAATGCATGGCAGGCAACTGCGTTTATCTCTTACAAAAAGATCGACGCCAATTTCGTTGCTGATACTTCCGGGGATCAAAATGCTCATGTGTCGTCTTTGCAAACATCGGGCTATCACCGCACAAAAAGCGAAGCAGCAGATAAAGGCATTCAAACACAACTGGTTTTTGGCGCCAACCTATCGTACCAGTATAAAAGATGGCAGCTGGGTCTTAATGGCATTCATTATAAATTTAAGTTGCCACTGGCCAGGTCTCCAAATCCGTATAACAGGTATGCTTTATCGGGGAAAAATTCAGGTAATTACAGTTTTGATTATAGTTATACATTCAGAAATATCCATTTTTTTGGAGAACTGGCTTTTACTTCATCCACAGACATGGCTTTTACAGGCGGATTAATGGCTTCTGTTTCATCAGTTGCCGACCTGGCTGTATTGTACCGGAATATTTCCCGGTCCTATCAGTCTCTGTACACATCAGCATTTACAGAAAACACATATCCTGCGAATGAAAAGGGACTTTATGCGGGGATATCCATCAGACCAGTGGCAGATCTTCGGATAGATGCCTATGCAGACCTTTATAAATTCCCCTGGTTGAAATACCGGGTGGATGCTCCTTCGGGCGGATCGGATTATCGTATTCAGCTTACATACAGTCGTGGGAAAAGACTGGAGATATATACCAGATATCATTCCGGATCAAAGAGTATTAATAGTAACCCGGCCAACCTTACTTTCTCTTCAGTATCGCAGCAGGCAGGAAAAAACTGGCGAACACAGGTTAGTTACAGGATAAGCCCGGATATAACACTGCGTAACCGAACCGAGATGGTTTGGTTCGACCGGGCCGGTCCGGCGCCTGAAGAAGGATTCCTGATCTTTTTTGATATCCTGTACCGGCCAGTTCTTAAACCGTTCTCGGGAAACCTGCGGTTACAGTACTTTGAAACGGATGGTTACAGCAGCCGGTTATATGCCTATGAAAATGATGTTCTTTATGGTTATTCCATTCCTGTTTTCCATGAGAAGGGGCACAGATATTATATAAATATCAATTATGAACCGGTTAAAAATGTTTCGGTCTGGCTTCGATGGGCTCAAACTGTTTATACCAATAAAACCTTTACTGGTAGTGGGCTTGACGAAATACCAGCCAATCATAAAAGTGAAATTAAAATCCAGGCATTGTATAAGTTTTAACATTTTTACCAGGGAATGCAGCAATTTGACCCCGCTAACTGTCCTATAAGGAGATAGAAATACGAGGGAAATTAATTTAACATTATTTTGACGTTAAGAAATTATCCTTATTTTTACACATCATTAAACTCAATCTAAATGCACATGAGAAGATTTTTAACACTGTTTACAATGCTCATGCTCTGCGGAGTGTTAGCATTTGCTCAAAGCCGGGTGGTGACCGGTAAGGTTACTGATGCTGACGGTAACCCGGTTTCTTTTGCAACAATAAAAATTAAGGGAACGCAAACCGGTCTTTCAGCGGATGCTAACGGTGCGTACTCTATCCGG
>DAOLIP010000199.1:0-2686 GCA_035328475.1 Ferruginibacter sp. | reverse complement strand
TAATACACTGGTTTACCAGGCGGGCGCCGGCATTGTTGCAGCCAGTGTTCCGGAAAATGAATTGCAGGAAGTGAATAATAAACTGAATGCATTGAAAAAGGCCATTGAACTGGCAGGAAATATTGGCCCCTAAATCCCCTAAAGGGGACTTTGGAGAATGATAACTTAAACTGATCTTACTATTGCTAACATAAAGTAATGATAGCGTTAATAAATGATAAGCTAACCAGGATGGAAAAAGAAAAGTCACAACAAAATAACGAACTGCTACAAAGCCCCTTTAGGGGTTTGGGGCGAATATTAGTCTTTGATAATTACGATTCGTTCACGTACAATCTTGTGCACCTGGTAGAAAAGATAACCGGTGAAAAAGCGGATGTGTACAGAAACGACCAGGTAGCGCTGAAAGATATTTCGGTGTACGATAAAATAATTTTATCTCCCGGTCCGGGCATACCGGAAGAAGCCGGGTTGTTATTGCCACTGATAAAAGAATACGCTTCTTCAAAATCCATACTGGGTGTGTGTTTGGGCCACCAGGCCATTGCAGAGGCTTTTGGAGGAAAGCTGACAAACCTGAGCACAGTTTTTCATGGTGTTTCTACACCGATAAAAATCATCAGTAATTCCTCCAGGGGCGGAACAAGTATACTGGGGGGCCTGCCGGAGACCATTGAAGTGGGTCGTTACCACAGCTGGATAGTAAGTGATGAAAATTTTCCTGCTGAGCTGGAAGTAACGGCAAGAGATGATAACGGCTATATCATGGGATTACAGCATAAGAAGTTTGATGTGCAGGGAGTGCAGTTTCATCCCGAGAGTGTATTGACACCGGATGGAGAAAAAATACTGAGGAACTGGCTGGTAACATAACCGCAAAGACGCGGAAACGCAAAGAAAACAACACACCCTTAGCGTCTATGCGCCTCCGCGGTAAAAGAAGAAAATGAAAAAGATCCTGAATTATTTATTTGAACACAAAAGCCTTTCGAGAGAGCAGGCAAGGGAAGTATTGTATAATATTTCAAAGAATGTATACAGCGATGCGGAGATCGCTTCATTCATTACGGTGTATTTAATGCGCAGCATCGGCATTGATGAGTTGCAGGGTTTCCGGGATGCTTTACTGGAATTATGTGTAGCGGTTGACCTGGGTGGCTATGACACAATGGATATAGTGGGTACCGGTGGCGATGGAAAGAATACGTTTAATATTTCCACGCTGAGTTGCTTCATTGTGGCGGGTACAGGTAATAAAGTTGCCAAGCATGGTAACTACGGCGCATCGTCCATCAGCGGAAGCAGTAATGTGATGGAGCAATTGGGATACCGGTTTAAAGCGGATAACAATTCGCTGAAGAAGGAACTGGATGAAGCAAATATCTGTTTTTTGCATGCGCCGTTGTTTCACCCGGCATTAAAAGTGGTGGGACCGATACGGAAAAATTTAGGCGTACGAACTTTCTTTAACATGCTGGGGCCGATGGTAAACCCGGCATCTCCCAGGTACCAGTTGGTTGGTGTATATAACCTGGAGATGGCGAGGATATACAATTATATGTTGCAGCAGGGCAGCAGCACCTTTACGATCATTCATGCACTGGATGGCTATGATGAGATATCATTGACTGGCGATACGAAAGTAATCTCGAATGCCGGAGAAAAAATATTCAGTGCACAGGAGTTGGGAAAACGTATGGTGGATCCGGCAGACATACATGGCGGTAATTCGGTAGAAGAAGCGGCAAAGATATTTCTCCGCATTTTAAACGGAGAAGGAAGCTGGGCACAAAATGCTGTGGTGCTTGCTAATTCGGCCATGGCACTGCAATGCACGGGCAAGTATAAAAGCTATGAAGCATGTTATCAACTGGCAGTGGAAAGCCTGGAGAGTGGAAGGGCTTACCAGGCGTTGCAAAAACTAACAGGCAGAAACTAATGAATATACTGGAAAAAATACTTGAACATAAACAGGCCGAAGTGGAGATTTGCAAAAGGCATGTACCTGTTGTAGAATTAAAGCAACGGAAATTCTTTACCCGGGATACACTTTCATTGAAGCGGTTTTTACTGGATGATACAAGAACGGGGATCATTGCAGAATTTAAAAGAAGGTCGCCTTCAAAAGGGATCATTAATGCCGGTGCCTGTTTGGAAAAAGTGACCGGGGCATATACAAACTATGGCGCTTCGGGATTGTCGGTACTAACCGATGAAGAATTCTTTGGCGGCTCTGCGGGCGACTTAATCCAGGCGAGGATCAATCAAATTCCCATCCTGCGAAAGGATTTTATCATTCACGAATACCAGTTGCTGGAATCAAGGGCCATGGGGGCAGATGTTATTTTATTGATCGCTGCCTGTTTAACAGCAGATCGTGTCAAAGAATTGGCTTCCTTTGCAAGGTCATTGAACCTGGAAGTGCTGCTGGAGATACATAGCGAAGAAGAGTTACAGCATATCTGTGATGAAGTGGACCTGGTTGGCGTTAACAACCGTGACCTGAAAACTTTTTCAGTAGATATTAACCGCTCCATTGAATTGAGTAAACGGATACCGGCTGATAAAATTAAAATTGCAGAGAGCGGGATCGATGATGTGGAAACGATACGGATATTTAAAGAAGCAGGCTTTAAAGGGTTTTTAATAGGCGAAAAATTCATGAAAGAAGAAAATCCCGGGGAGG
>DAOLIP010000198.1:0-2752 GCA_035328475.1 Ferruginibacter sp. | reverse complement strand
TGTAATTCACTGGTCGACAGGATCGTTCCCGGTAAACCGGAAACAGCATTGAAAGAGTCGATAGAAAATAAACTGGGTTATTCCGACGATCTGCTCATCATGAGTGAAGTGTACAGGCTCTGGGCCATTGAAGGGGGAGCCGATGTGGCCGATGTACTTTCTTTTGCGCAGGCAGATAAAGGGGTGGTGATCGCCAAAGACATCAATCTCTTCCGGGAACTTAAACTGCGGTTACTGAACGGTACGCATACATTAAGCAGCGGCGTGGCATTTCTTTCGGGTATCGATACGGTTAAAAACGCTATGGACGACCGGCAGGTGCAGCATTATATCAGTAAAGTAATGCAATCAGAAATTGCAGTGGCCATTCCATACAATACTACTCCTGAACAAACAAATGAGTTCTCCGTTAATTGCCTCGACCGGTTCCGTAACCCCTATATCAATCACCTGTGGTTAAGCATAACCATGCAGTACTCATCAAAAATGCGCATGCGGGTACTGCCGGTGCTGCGTAATTATTATTCCCTGTTCAATTCGGTACCGGAATATATGGCAACAGGATTTGCGGCTTATATTTACTTTATGAAAGCAGTAAAGGAGGAGAATGGGACTTATTTCGGTAAACTAAAAGGGAATTTTTATCCCATCCAGGATGATAAGGCTTTTTACTTTTATGAAAAATGGCAAACAGTCAAACCGGAAATGATCGCTGCTTCTGTATTACGGGATACTTCGCTGTGGGGGAGCGACCTGTCTTACCTGCCGGGCTTTGCAGAATCCGTTCAGGAAAAAATAAACGAAATTGAAGAACTGGGAATGGCGGCGGTAATCGATCCGCTTCAATCCAACAAAAGCATTGCATAATATAAATAGATGAAACAAAGACTTGTAAAGGTTCACCCCGGTGATAATGTACTGGTAGCTCTCACAAACCTGTCGAAGGGGGAGAAAGTGGATTTCAATGGAGAAGAGTTCATCCTCCGGGATGATATACCTGCCAAACATAAATTTGTTACCACCGATCTTGCCAAAGGCGATTCCGTAATTATGTATGGTGTGCTGGTAGGAAAAGCGCAGGTGGATATTCCCAAGGGAGGGATCATTTCAACAGCAAACCTCAAGCATGCCGCCGATCCTTTCTTCTACCGTAAAACAGATTATAAATGGACGGCACCCGATGTATCAAAATTTTCCAACCATACTTTTAACGGGTATCACCGCAGCAACGGCGAAGTAGGAACAGCCAACTACTGGCTCTTCATCCCCACCGTTTTTTGTGAGAACCGTAACCTGGATGTGATACGGGAAGCCTTGCATAATGAATTGGGTTATGCGGTAACCGATAAATACAAAAGATATACAAAACAACTTGTTGAAGCTTTCAAAACAGGAGAGAACATTGAATCGCTGAATCTTGCTTCCACCCCTTCTTTTAAAGGGGTTGGGGAGAGGCTTTTTAAAAATGTTGATGGAATAAAATTCCTGAATCACCAGGGAGGCTGCGGCGGCATACGGCAGGATGCGGCAGTGTTAAGTAAATTACTTGCCTCGTATGCAAACCATCCGAATGTAGGTGGCGTTACCGTGTTGAGCCTCGGATGCCAGAACCTGCAGGTGCAGGACTTTGTAAATGACCTGAAGCAACTGAATCCAAACTTCGAAAAACCATTATTCATTTTTGAACAGCAGCAATCACAGAGCGAAGAACAACTGATCGCTGAATCCATTCAAAAAACATTCAGTGGGTTGATCGATATCAATAAACAGGAAAGAGAACCGGCACCGCTCAGTAAATTATGCATCGGCGTTAAATGCGGTGGCAGCGATGGTTTCAGCGGCATCTCGGCAAACCCCGCGGTGGGTTATTGCAGCGACCTGGTAGTGGCCCTGGGAGGAAGGATATTGCTGGCCGAGTTCCCTGAACTGTGTGGGGTAGAACAGAACCTGATCGACCGTACAAAAGACGAAGCGGCCGCAAAGAAATTCATTAACCTGATGACAACCTACAATGAATCTGCGTTGAAAGTAGGTTCCGGTTTTCATATGAACCCTTCTCCCGGGAATATAAAAGACGGTTTGATCACCGATGCAATAAAAAGCGCCGGTGCTGCAAAGAAAGGAGGAACATCACCCGTGGTGGATGTGCTGGATTATACCGAACCGGCAACAAAACCTGGTTTGAATTTAGTCTGCACGCCCGGCAATGATGTGGAAGCAACAACCGGCAAAGCAGCCAGCGGAGCTACGTTGATCTTATTCACTACCGGGCTGGGTACGCCAACCGGTAATCCTGTTTGTCCAACCATTAAGGTTTCAACAAACAGCAACCTCACTAAACGGATGAACGACATCATTGATATTGATTGCGGTCCCGTTATTGAAGGCGATAAAACCATTGAACAGATGGGAGAAGATATCCTGGAGTATTGCATCAAGGCCGCCAGCGGGGAAGTGATACCCAAAGCCGTATTGCTGAATCAGGATGATTTTATTCCGTGGAAAAGAGGGGTCTCCTTATGACAATCCTGGGCGAAGCCGAAGGAATGTTGTAAGGTGATTTCGAGCGAAGTCGAGAAATAGTATATTGTTAATTATAAAACAAATACCTGGTTCCCCTCTCCTCCAGGAGAGGGGTTAGGAGTGAGGTTATGAAAAAATTCTTAGACGAAAATTTCTTATTACAGAATAAAACTGCTCAGCAGCTTTATCATGAGTTTGCAAAGCCGCAGCCCATCATTGATTATCACAA
>DAOLIP010000197.1:0-2857 GCA_035328475.1 Ferruginibacter sp. | reverse complement strand
CGTAAGCCGGGAACGCATCCTCAATTTTAAAAAATGGCTCGGCGAATAGGATCAACCGGTTTCCGTTTGTGTGCCGATTTCAACAACTAAAGCAGTGATTCTTTCAATTGCTGCAGCTTGGTTCTCCTTTCCTTTTTTAAGTGCATAGGTTTACCATGCGACTGCTTACTGAAAACCGGTAACGGTTGCTATGCTAAAAACCCAATAAATTCTATATCCAAAAATCAACTGTATGAAAAACCGTTTCATGTACCCGGTCATTTTTTTATTACTGACCCTTGTTCCTGTCGCTAACCTGTACTGCCAGTGTTTAACAGCTCCCACGGCTACCTGCACCAATACCGAACCGCTGGTAACCGATGGCGAAGTGCTAAATGCCTCAATCACCAAATGGTATTACGGGCCTGCAGCTACACTTAACATGCTTACCCTGAAAGGAGGAACCCTGGTTGTTTGCGGCAACCTTACCGTAGATAAATTTTATATGGACTCCGGCAAAATATTCATTCAGCCCGGGGGACGCTTTGTGATCGGTAATGGCGAAGGGGCCGGCCTTGTATTCCGCGGCAACTGCAGCCTGTATAATTTCGGAACACTGGAAGTATTGCGCAATCTTTCTTTAGAGAACGGCTGGGCAACTCCTGCAAAACCCAACGTTGTCATCAATGCCACGCTCAGCTCTGTTTTTAAAATGAACAACCAGTACTTTGTCATCAACAATGCCAACTCCTGGTTTGTAAACAAAGGCAAAGCCTATTTTCACGGACTCATCACCGATCCGCAGGCATCGGTAAGAAGCGTATGTCTTGGCAAAGGAAGCCAGACCATCATGACGGTTCTCTACAACAAGGTGAAGAACAGTTATTTTGCCCCGGAACAATTTGCCTGCGTAAATGTTTCTGAATTTTCACAATTATGGGATACGCTTACTACAGTTAATCCTTATATCAATATGTGCCTTGGGTTAACGCATCGTACCGATTCTACCTGTATTCCCTGGGGATGCAAACCCAATTGGGGAACGGCCAACCTGTTCAGGGGATGCGTGAGTTGCGGAACCATTGTGGTACTGCCCACCCGTTTTATTTCTTTTTATGCAGAACAGCATCCCGATGGCAATGCCCTTTACTGGAAAATGGAAAACCCTTCCTCCACCGGTATGTTTTATGTAGAAACATCAACAGACGGACGACGGTTCACCGCCATTCACTCTTTTGCTTCCGATCAGCAAAACAATATAGCTGAGTACTCCTATTTTGATGCGGTCATTCGCACAGGGCTGAATTATTACCGGGTAAAATATGCCGACTCAGCAACGAAATTCATCACCTACAGCCCTGTGGTGAAAGCGGTACAGAAGCCAATGTCTTCCTTTCGCATCTTTCCTAATCCGTTTTCCGACAGGCTCTTTATTAACTTACCCGAAAATTACCGGGCTGCTGCTGCAACCATTACAACTATTTATGGCGCCCAGGTTCTTAGTCAGCAGTTGTTACGCAGGGGTACTACATGGGAACTCAGTTCATCCAAACAACTTCCTGCGGGCATTTACTTAATAACCATTACGGCGGAAGAACATACCTGGAAGCAAAAAATTATAAAGCAATAGCATTTGTTTTCACCGGGTATTTTATACCAGCCTGCATGCAACCGTTGCAGCGCTTTTGCATGCACCATTATAACCAGCATCAATCACCGTAATAACTAACCCATTATGAACTTCAGTTCCTTGCAGCTTTATGCTCGCATGCAGGAAGAGATCGGCCAGGTGGAAGTACTCAGCGAAAATGAAACTGCAAGACTGGAAGGCTGCTTCAGCATTGCACTCTTGTACCTGGATAAAATAAAAAAAAGTTCGGCGGCTTATGTTTTCAGGTATGAATGCGATGAGATCCATTTCTTTAAACACATCAAGCCCCTGTTTATTTCGGCTATCGAATATTATACGCTGCTTTACCAGGCTGTTATATTTAAACCAAATGAGAAAGAGCAACAACTTGCTTATTGGTTACAGCAGTTAAAGCGGATAGACCGGTTCAATAACCGCCACCGGGAATTTTACCAGTACTATATGAGTGGCCGCACACACAGGGATAAGTTTTATTTCACCCGGGCGGGCAATGCGAAAAATGTAAGAGATGGTTCAACCGCCAAAGGTAAACTAGCCGCTTCGGTTCACTACATAGCAGCCCACCTACTGGCACAGCAGCAATACCGGTTGTATGTAGAAATGGAATTGGAAATGCTGATGCTGGAAAACAGACAAACATACTGTTATTCCGGCTTCGCCCCGGTATCCGTCAGTATATAATGGCTGTACTTATCCTGAAGTAAACTACTTGCTTACACCGGTTTTTGCTCTCAATAAAATTTCTTTTCTTTATGTAACATAATTTTTTATGAGACCAGGTACACTTTTTTTAGTCCTTGCCTGTTGCGCAGGTTACCTCTTTTCCCGGGCACAGCAAACACCCAAAACACTTCTGTGGAGAATAAGTGGTAATGGGTTTACAAAACCCTGTTACCTCTATGGCACTATGCACTCAAAAGATAAAAGGGTATACTACCTGGGCGATTCGGTTTACAGCAGCATAAAATTCTGCGATGGATTTGCGTTGGAACTTGACCCGGGAGAAATGATCGATACCCTTATCAACAATATAGAAACCGATGATTTGAACGTAGCCTACAGGCAAACACTGGAAAACAGTCTTGTAAAAAAGAGCCCGGAGTATTATAAAAGCCGCAGGCAGGAACTTGATTCCATCTACAATAAGCTGAGGCAGCGCTACAATGACCTTTCTCCCCGGGAGATTGCAAGACTGGAAAAAGCTTATCGTCGCAGAGATAAAAATGA
>DAOLIP010000196.1:0-2865 GCA_035328475.1 Ferruginibacter sp. | reverse complement strand
TTTAAAAAGCTGGGAGAGTATTTTGAACGGTTTGGCGAGTGAGGGAGGGGGCTGGATGCAAGATACAGGATGCTGGATACTGGTTACTGGATGGAGTTTAATATTTTAAGATTTTTTCAGCCTGAGAGTTGTTATCCTGAATCTAGTATCCAGAATCCAGTATCGGCATTTGTTCATCCTATCTTACTTCCATTCTTCACCGGCAACGATGGCTGCAGCAACACCACATCATTATTTTCATTATAAACACCAAGAACCAAACATTCGCTGAAGAAATTGGCAATCTGCTTTACGGGAAAGTTCACCACCGCGATCACCTGCCTGCCGGTCAGTTCTTCCTTTTTATATAAGGTTGTTATCTGAGCCGATGATCTTTTTGTACCAAGCTCTCCGAAATCGATAGTCAGCTGGTAAGCCGGTTTACGGGCTCCCGGGAAGTCATTCACTTCCAGGATGGTACCGGAGCGGATATCAACCTTTTCAAAATCATCCCAACTGATCATAGTGATGTTTTAAACTTTGGCAAAGTTCAAAACTTTGCCAAAGTGGTTACTATATTTCTTCCACTTTCAACACAGCATCCAGGTTCATCGGACCGAATATGTGAGGAAACTCCTCATTCACCGAAGGAGAGAATTCATACGTGAAAGGAGAAGTAAGTTTGTGTTCATCAATATGCAGCACCACTAAATTATCCCGGCCTTTAAAATAACGGTCCAGTACGCCCGCTACCTGGTGGGCCTTGCTGGCATGAATAAAACCTTCTGCTGCCAGTGATGCCGCTTCATAAAAACCCTGCTGCACTGCTTTTTGCCAGTCCTGCTTATGCAATACGTGGTAAATCATTCTTCCAGGAGGTTTGCCAGTAAAAGCAACTCGTCCATCTTGTAACGGTTGCGGTCGTTGTCGAAGCACTTGCTTAATTCTTCCAGCAGGTACTGGATGATGCGCTTATTGCTCATCGGCCTGAAATAAGAAGCAACAGGCGGTACAGAGATGCGCTTGAAATACGCTTCCACATCTTTATGGCTGTACATCTGCCCGTTCAGCGGGTCGATGTAAAAATTTATTTTTTCCGATGCATGTCCCACCGGGTTCAGTATATCGTGATTGGGATCAAAATAAGCAAGAATGAACTGTCGGGGAATGTTGATGGCTTTTACCGGGATATCCAGCATTTCGCAAAGCGCCAGGTAAATGATGCCATTGCTCAATGCATTTCCCTTCTTGCTGTCGAGCGTTTTGTTTATCAAATAATCATCGGGATTATTATAGGCAAACTCCACCCCCTTTTGTTTGAAGTAATTATAAAAGATGCTGGTCACCACATTGATCTGTTCAATGGGAGTGAGGTAGTTATTCAGTTCCAGCCAGGTATTCCGGCGGAGTTTTTCGATCTCCTGCAGCACCGTGGTCTCGTCCATGTCGGGGTAGTGGTAGCGGGCCACCAGTAAAGCGCCCTCCAGCAGATCGGCATCCTTTGAAGCCCATTCGGTGAAATCATCGGTAAGATCACGGAAGTGAAGACGGTGAATAAGCAGTTCAATCCGTTCCTGCACTTCTTCACTGCTGGTATTTTCCCACAGGTGTTCCAGGTTGGGGATGATGTCTTTACCGAAGGAAACGATCCGGTCACTTACCGTGCTGTACACATCTTCATCCGGGTCATCGATCAGGTGAAGCAGGGCGGTTATTTCTTTGTTTTCTTTCAAGTGGTAAACGATTTGAATTCAATCTCGTAAAATCAACCTTAACCGGGAAATTTTACTTTTCCACAGGTGTGATAAAGTAGTATTCATATTTTATAACGACAACAACCGGTCCTTTGGTATGTACTGAAAAGAGCCGGTATGCATTACCGGCTCATCATGTCAAAAATAAAAACGGGTCTACTTCAAGGTATAGATCTTATGCAATGCGGTAAAGGAGAAGATCAACCCGCAAAGAATGACCAGTGAACGCAACCAGTTCATTGTATTCCATTCTGCCCATGTTTTTTTCAGCAGGTCGATGTTATTGAGGTCAGCCGTTCTGAACATGATGTCGTTGCGTGGATAGAAGTACGCAAACGTGAATACATCACCCAGCAGATAAAATATAAAAGCAATGCCCAGGCAGAGACGGATGGCCGGCGATGCTTTCCAGAAAAGGATCAGCGCCAGCAGGGCCAGTAACTGGTTAACCGGGGAATACACCCGGAAAAAATCACCGGGGTTCACGGTTTTAAAATATTCCCGGGCGGCTCCGATGGAATGGGGAATATTGCTTCCCCATGATGTGGCATCAATGAGAGAAGTGTAAATGTTGGTGATCAGCACGCCGCTGGCTATTACAGCGGAGGCGAATAAAAAAATGATTTTCATGACTGTTGTTTTTGATTGCAAAGATGAAGATCACCGGTATGGAAAAATTGAACGTATCGGACATTTTTGGGACGCATCAGATTTTATCACAGCAGCCTGTTCGGATACCTATAGAAAGGCAGGCTGCTATTTAAATTCAGCGGAAGAAGGGGTCAGTAAAAGATTCTCTATTGTGCATGCATATAAAAATGCCCGGGAATATGACTTTTCATCTGCCGGTATTCGCCTGGTGTAATTTGTGCATAGGTTTTAAAAGAGCGGATGAAATGCGATTGATCGGTGAAACTGCTTTTATAGGCAACCTGGGTTAGTGAAAGATCATTTGCCTGCATGAGGTGAACAGCGTGCAGGTATTTCTTATACAGAAGAATTTCTTCTGTATTCATACCGGTAAGGTCCTTCAATTTCCTGGAAAGATGCCGGGGCGAATAGTAAAGTGTTTTGGCCAAACTGCTTACCGGCATTGATTCTGCATAGGGGTTAGTTAAAAACAGATCCATCA
>DAOLIP010000195.1:0-2960 GCA_035328475.1 Ferruginibacter sp. | reverse complement strand
ACACGATAGCCATAATATAGTAGCTGTGGGTGTGGATGATGAAAGTATTTGCAAAGCAATTAACGAAGTGATTTATGCAAAAGGCGGGGTAAGTGCCTTTTACCCCATCCCCTTTGGGGAAGGATGGGTCGGAGCCGTACTGGACCTGCCCGTCGCGGGCTTAATGAGCAATGAAGATGGTTACAAAGTAGCCGCTCAGTATACCGCCATTGATAAAATGGTAAAGGAAGAAATGGGCTCCACGCTGGCAGCACCATTTATGACCTTATCTTTTATGGCCCTGCTGGTGATCCCGCATTTAAAACTCAGCGACCTGGGTTTGTTCGACGGAGATTCGTTTTCGTTTGTAAAATAGGATACACCTATTCACTCTTGGCGCCAACCACTTTCAATGCCACACTGTCTGTACCCTTGGGTGTATAGAATTTTGTTTTGAAGTCGGCTTTACCACCCGGCGCAATGGTTTCGTACACCACTTCATGGTCTTTTTCCAGTAAGGCACCCGTTTTACTGTAAAAAGAAAGTTCCACATCCACATCTTTATAGCTGGCCACTTTTGCATTGTTGCTGATGGTTCCTTTTATCACAGTCTGCCGCAGCAGGTTTTTCCGGTCGTGTCCCTCCACAGACAGGAAGCGTTTGGGATTTTTCTTTTCTGTTTCCTCCAGCGTTTCTTTGGTTTGCTCGTACTTGTCTTTGGCTTTATCCGCTGCTTTTTCATCGGAACTGCCACATGCCGAAAGAAGTATACTCATCAATGCCAGGCCATAAATTATCTTTTTCATCTGTTTTATTTTGAATACAATAAAAATACATTTTTGGAAAAGACTATGTTAAAAAATAATGGATTGCTGCTGTTTTTATTTTAGTTTTGTTTGGGTCAGCCACAGAGGTACGGAAACACAAATGATATTCATCCAGCGCCTCAAGCGTAAAGCAGAACAAGTGACCTTGCAAATAAAAACTCAAAACACCTAACCACTAACATGATCATCAACCTCAGCGAACAACATTCCCTGGTAAGTAATTGGGTGGCCGAATTAAGGGATATTGAAATACAGGCCGACCGGATGCGTTTCCGGCGTAACCTGGAACGTATCGCAGAGGTGGCGGCTTATGAGATCAGCAAAAAAATGCCCTGGCAGGAAAAGGAGGTCACCACACCATTGGGGTTAAGCAATAGCCGGGTGTTGCAGGAACAACCGGTACTGGCAACCATACTGCGTGCCGGGCTTGCCATGCATACCGGCCTGCTCAATTATTTTGATAAGGCAGATAATGCCTTCATCAGTGCTTACCGGAAACACAATCCCGATGGCAGTTTTGACATACACATGGAATATATGAGCTGCCCCGATATTGAAGACCGCATCGTTGTGATCAGCGATCCCATGATCGCCACCGGTTCTTCGCTGGTGAAATCGATCGAATTCTTAAAAGAAGAAGGAACCATCAAAGAACTGCATATCGTTTGTGCCATTGCCTGTACGGTTGGTCTTGAATATGTGATGCGTGCCCAGCCCAGGGCCACCATCTGGTGCGGCGATATTGACGATGAGATCACCGCCAAGGGTTACATCGTGCCCGGCCTGGGTGATGCCGGCGACCTGGCTTTTGGCTCCAAGATGCAGGGTTGATCACTTAACTACTGAATATCAGGCAGGTATTATTAAAACTATTCCTGCCTATGCAAAGGCAGATCAACCGGTTGCTGCCGCCTAAAATTTCTCTTAAAATCCTTAATTAATTCTATGCAGCTTTTTGCCGCAAATCCCTATCTTTAGGGTTCTGAACAGTCAATGAAAATGAGAAAATTAATCGTCTTTACAAGTGCCCTATTGCTTACCCTTTCGGTATCAGCACAGGATCCGCATTTTTCGCAATTTTTCGCCTCTCCACTTACGCTTAACCCGGCCTTTACCGGTAAGTTCAGCGGTTCGTGGCGTTTGGCTGCCAATCACCGGGATCAGTGGCCATCCATACCAAAGGCATATGTAACAACAAGCGCTTCCATCGACTTTCCTATTTTAAAAAGCAGGATACCGGAAAACGATGTATTTGGTGTTGGTATTTCGGGCTTAACAGATGCCAGTGCAAATAATATTCTGAAGCTGAACTATGGTTCTGTTTCTATGTCGTATCATAAGGCATTGGATGAAAATGGCTACAGTACGATCGGTGCCGGTTTCCAGGCAACCTATTCAAGCCTGAACCTGGATGTAAGCAAACTTACTTTTGAAGACATGCTTACCCAGAACGGATTTACCGGAACCACTTCAGACATCATTACAAACGGAAGCAATCAAAGCTATTTTGATATAAATGCCGGTTTGCTATATTCCGGTTCAACCAATGGCCAGAATAATTTTTATTTAGGCGCTTCTATGTATCATATTAACCGGCCAAAAGTTGGTTTTAAAGATAAGAACTGGTACCTGAGTGGTCGTATTTCCATTCATGGCGGAGGTTCATTTCCTTTATCAGACCTGTTGACTGTTCATACCAGCCTGATACACCAGATGCAGAATAAGGCCAGCGAAACAACCGTGGGCGCTGCATTGGCTGTTAACCTGAACCCAGGTGAAGAAACGGCCAACAGCAGCATTTATATCGGAAGCTGGGTACGTTTTAACGATGCCATTGTACCTTATATAGGCCTCGAATTCGGAGGTTTGCGTATTGGCGCCAGCTATGATTTTAATATTTCCAGTTTAAAGGCCGCTACCGCCTCCCGTGGAGGTTCGGAATTTTCTGTGATCTTCATCAAGAGACCGGCTGAGTATAAAGGCATCCCTTGCCCTAAATTCTGATTTTGCAGGGATAATCCATCCATATCCAATACCCTTCCTTGAACGGAATTTTTGCATTCTGTTCCTTGTTCAGGAAAACGATTGCTTGTATTCTAAACCCAGGATAAACAGAACGGTATCCGCCTTGTTCAAATTTTGGCTGATCGCCTT
>DAOLIP010000194.1:0-3048 GCA_035328475.1 Ferruginibacter sp. | reverse complement strand
GAATATCTTTCCACCAGCTACATGGAAGCAAAACATACCATTGATGGCGGCGGAACAAACCCCGATGATATTGCTGCCTGGAAGAATGCACCCATGCTCGGCAGCCTGCGTATCATCTTTGACCTTCCGGCCCTGGTCATCAACCTGCTCATCACGTATCTTGTATACAGGGGCATTAAAGAAAGCCGCAACTTCAGCAATGTAATGGTACTGCTGAAACTGGCTGTAGTAGGACTGATCATCCTGGTTGGCGGCTATCTTGTTTTTTCAAACGGACTCACCTTCAACTGGACACCCGCGAATGAGGAAGGCGTGAAATCATTTATGCCCAATGGGTTTTCCGGTGTAATGACAGCCGTTGCCGGTGTGTTCTTTGCCTATATCGGTTTTGATGCGGTAAGTGTGCTGGCAGAAGAAAGTAAGAATCCGCAACGGGACCTTCCCAGGGGAATGGTGCTCTCATTAGTGATCTGCACCATCGTTTATATTTTGCTTACCCTTGTTCTTACCGGGGCCGTTCATTATAAAAATTTTGACGGAGTAGGGGACCCGCTTGCTTTTATTTTTGAACCGCAGAACCTGAATGTGGCCTGGATGCAATTATTTGTTTCTGTTGCAGCCGTAGTAGCCATGACAAGTGTATTGCTCGTGTTCCAGATGGGACAACCAAGGATATGGATGAGTATGAGCCGTGATGGCTTGTTGCCACCGGTGTTTCAGAAGATACACCCGAAATTTAAAACGCCATCTTTTGCAACGGTCATAACCGGGCTTGTAGTGGGCATACCCATCCTGTTCACGGATAAAACATTTGTGCTCGACTTTACCAGTATCGCCACCCTGTTTGCCTTTGTACTGGTTTGTGGTGGCGTGCTGCTCATCCCAAGAAAGGAAAAGGTAGCCGGGCGTTTTCACCTGCCCTATATCAACGGGCAATTCATTTTCCCGGTGATCGTGATCGGGGCTATGATACTGGCGCAAACATTATCAAAGAATTATTTTGCGAACCTGTTCAATTTCGATTTCAGCGCCAATGAAGAATATACAACTGGTAAAACAAGCTTCATGCAACTGGCCATGCCGAATATATCGCTGATCGTTTTCTGGATAAGCGCTTTATTGCTTGCGGTACTTGCCTTTGTAAAAAAGTATTCACTGATACCGCTGATGGGCCTGATCACCTGCCTGTATCTTTTAACCGGGATGACGGCCATGAACTGGGCCTGGTTCCTTGCCTGGCTTGGCATTGGCCTGGTGGTATATTTCCTGTATGGGTATAAGAAAAGCAAGCTGGCAACAACTGCTTCATAATTTATCGTTGTTAAAAATAAAACAACGCTGTTATAAAACAGTACTGTTTTGGTAGTTATCTCCACTTATTTCTTTTCAAGTACCAGAACAATCTTATTGAAATCTGCCGCTGCATTAATGACCTTTTTAAATGTTTCGAACTGGCTCATAGGATATTTAAGTAACCGGTATGTTTCTAAAACATCCACCACCAGGTCGCTTCCGTTGAGGGTATAACTGCTTCTGAAACCCAATACTACATTTTCTCCTTCTTTGATCTCAATGCTGCTATTAAGATCGTTTACATTTTTAATGAAATATCCATCAGGCACCCGGAAGCGGATCACTCTTTCAAGAATGTGCGGATATTGTAGTTCCACAGGGAGCTGTCTTGGCTTTTCCTGATACATTTGTTCCTGTGGGCCGATCAGTTCGCCTATCTTAAACAGGATTTTTTTTCCCGCCTTGTCAAGCAATTCAGCAGTTTGGATGGTTCCGCTGACCATCAGGGGTTTGTTATCCCATAGATCGGTAAAGTTTGTATTCTCCACTTTAATATTTTGTATGTTCTCACTTTTGGCTACAGATGAAATGATATCTTTTACTGCCTCATCCTGTTTATCTCCTGTAAGGTAAGCCCAGATAGGCCTGTAATATATAGAGCCATATCCTTTAAAAATCTGTTTACTGTTGATGAATAATGAGTCGCCGCTTTCATTGAGTTTTGCAGACACCTCCATATTATGGGCATGCTGGTCAAAGGGTTCCATGGCTATGCTGTCGAATTTGGCAACCACCGTTTTCATGTCTCCAATGCTCGTGATCTTTAAAAATAGTCCACGTGTACCGGTCCAGTAAGGTTCTACGTACGGATAGCGCAATGTATTACCAGAAGGCTGCAGGTATTTACGGGTGGAAGGAAAGAAAATGAGCAGTTCATCAATACGGTTCCAGTTTTCAAGATTTTCCACAAGAGGCAGTTGATCACGTACCGACGGGAAGACCACCTGGTAGGGGATGGCTTTATTCTCGAGCATAGCAATAAAAAAGCGGGATGCTCCAAAATTATTGCTATTGCCGGTCTTAATGATTGCTTCTATATTTTCGGCATCTTCACTTATAAGTTTGTCGTCGATGTTGATCCTGGTCTTCATATAATCTTCCAGCAACTGGATTGTCTTTTCTTCTGTGACATTATCCGGAAAATTCGCTGCTTTAATGAATTTGGCGATGGCTTTTTTTTCCTTTTCTGTATAATTGGTTAGGTTACCGTAGATATTCCTCGACATTTCATTCCAGGTGTATAATTTAACATCGCTCCTGTTCCCGCTCAGGTTATAGCTCAGTTTGAAGTCAAGGCGCTGAAGGTTTGGTTCACGCAGCCCGTACTTCTCATCATCCAATTCTTTTATATTCTCCGCGTAGCAGGCAATGACACGTTCATCACCGATTACACTGTCCTTAAGAACCTTAAAACCGTTAAACCCGGCTGCTTCAAATTTTAAATGCTTAGGCACTACGATCGACACATTGACCTTTGCATAAGGAGTTGATTTTCCTTGAAATGTCTCTGAGCCAAAAAATGTGGGGTTTCGTTTGGTTACATATGAAAATTCGATCTCGGAATTTTTCTCCAGTCCTTCCATGGCAAAAAATTTGAAACGGGTACCCTCGATTACCTCATCTTTAATGCTTGAAGAAACAATATTGATGATCTTCCCGGCAGAGGTGATCACCCGGGCCTTTATATCATTCACT
>DAOLIP010000193.1:0-3121 GCA_035328475.1 Ferruginibacter sp. | reverse complement strand
CTTCAGTTCCAGCTCCGCACTGCTGGCGCCACTTACATCCACATCAATTTCGTCGGTGGCAGTAAGCAGGGTTTCTCCTTTAATATCACAGGCACCTGATGCTTCAAGACTTTTGAACAAGGGTGCACTCACATACACTTTTATTTTACCCGTCGCATCAAGATTGGTATTGTCCTTCTGCTTAATATACAGCGTACTTCCATCCTGCCGTACCAGGATGTACTGCTGCAGGTTATCATCTGTTTCCACTTTTACGGAGAAAGCTGTATCCTGTTTTACATACAACTGAATGGCATTGCTTACATCAACACCCGTAAACCCGGAGAAGCTCCTGTTCTGGGTAACAACCTTGCCGTTGCCCTTGATTTTATCACCGGTAACATAATGACAGGAAGAAAACAACATCCCTGTAAGGATGGATAAAACAACAAAACGCTTCATACTGTTTGGTTTGTGGTACTGAAATAAGGTTCATTTATTAAACTTGCTGCATATTTGACGCCCGGGTATCTTATAAGGTTACACTTGGGAAACAAAGAACTGAAATTGACAAAATCCGCCACCAGCCTGAATTACAAACTACAAACCATAAACTGTAAACCTTTTTTTACCTTCGCGGCAACATGACTGAAAAGATACTGATTCTCGATTTTGGCTCCCAATATACCCAGTTAATTGCCCGTGCCGTCAGGGAAGCCAACGTCTACTGCGAAATTATCCCCTACCATAAGTCTTTTGAATTTGAACCCGGCCTGAAAGGTATCATTCTCTCAGGTTCCCCGTTCTCGGTAAATGAAGAAAAAGCACCGGATGTAAATGTGCAGGAGTTCATTACCAGGGTACCGGTATTGGGTGTTTGTTATGGGGCACAGTTAACCGCCAAACGCTATGGTGGAAGGGTGGAAAAAAGTAACAAACGGGAATATGGACGGGCCATGCTTCATAAACAAAAAGAAGATGTACTGTTCAATAATGTAGCGGATGAATCACAGGTATGGATGAGCCATGCCGATACCATACTGGAAATGCCGGCCGGTTTTGAACTATTAGCAACCACGGAAAGTATCCCCGTTGCCGCATTTAAAAAGAACGGCACAGAAGCAAACCCTTTATACGGTGTGCAATTCCACCCGGAAGTATACCATTCGAAAGAAGGAAAGAAAATACTCAACAACTTCCTCGTCAGTATATGCGGTTGTTCACAAGACTGGACACCGGCACATTTCATCACTGATACAGTAGCTGCACTGAAAAAGCAGATTGGTGACAGAAAGGTCATCATGGCTTTAAGCGGAGGCGTTGATTCCACCGTGGCCGCTACACTCATCCACCGGGCCATTGGTAAAAATCTCTACGGCATCTTTGTCGACAATGGTGTGCTCCGCAAAAATGAATTTGAATCCGTCATCAAAACATACAATGAACTTGGTCTGAATGTAAAAGGTATTGACGCTAAAGAACATTTTTATACCAAACTCGCCGGCAAAACAGAACCCGAAGAAAAAAGAAAGATCATCGGCAGCATGTTTATTGATGTCTTCCAGGAAGAATCGAAAAAGACTGAAGGGGTGGAACTGCTCGGGCAGGGAACTATCTATCCCGATGTAATTGAAAGTGTTTCCGTACATGGACCATCCGTAACAATAAAATCACATCATAATGTTGGCGGCCTTCCCGGCCATCTGCATCTTGAACTGGTGGAGCCGCTTCGCTCCCTCTTTAAGGATGAGGTAAGAAAAGTGGGTCGGGAATTGGGCATTCCTGCAGAAATGATTGACCGGCACCCCTTCCCCGGACCCGGCCTCGCCATCCGTATTTTAGGAGAAATTACAGAAGATAAGGTACGGTTGTTGCAGGAAGCAGATCACTTATATATTAAGGCTCTTAAGGATACCGGTTTGTATGCAACGGTTTGGCAGGCAGGTGCTATCTTACTACCTGTTAAAAGTGTGGGGGTGATGGGCGACGAAAGGACCTATGAATTTACCGTGGCACTCAGGGCAGTGACAAGTGTGGATGGGATGACGGCCGACTGGGCTCACTTGCCGTATGAATTTTTAGCCAATATTTCTAATGAGATCATTAACAATGTAAGGGGTATTAACCGGGTGGTGTACGACATCAGCAGTAAACCACCGGCAACGATCGAATGGGAATAGAAAAAAGGCCGATTTTCCAAATCAGCGAACCGGATTCATATATGAAAAAGAATATTTTATTGGTACTGGTACTTATTGCATCCTTTCACTTTTCGTATGCACAAACAGAACAGCCCAGACACAGGATTGCCATCTTTGCACCACTGTACCTTGATTCAGCATTTGATGATAATGATGAATATCGGTATGCAAAGAACACCTTCCCGAAATTCATCAACCCGGGCCTTGAATTTTATGAAGGCGCCCAACTGGCATTGGATTCACTCAACAAAGAAAAAGTTCCGCTGGAAGTTTTTGTCTATGATACAAGATCCGCTAAAGAAACACTGGCACAACAGTTAAATAATCCCGAGCTGGACAGCGTAAGCCTGATCATCGTTCATTGCAGCAGTGCCGAAGTAAAATTCTTTGCCGAAGCGGGGCTCAAAAGAAATATCCCCGTCATCAATGCAAATCTTCCGAATGAAGGTGGTACCTCGGGCAACCCTTTCTTTGTGGTGATTAACCCTACACTAAGGACTCAATGCGAAGGCATTTACAAATACATACAGAAATATTATTCATTAGACCCGATTGTCGTTTTCCGCAGGAAAGGCCAGCTGGAAGACCGTATTAAAACGTACTTTGAAGACTTTACAAAAAACACGGTGGCAGTTCCGCTGAAATTCAAATACGTTGAACTCACCGACAGCTTTACGGTAAACCAGTTGAAAGAACATCTTGATACAACAGAGCAAACCCTCTGTATTGCCGGCAGCCTGGATGAGAATTTTGGCAAACGACTGGTTCAGCAATTGGCCGCACTGAAAAAACAGAAATACCTCGCCACAGTAATGGGTATGCCAACCTGGGATGGAATGCCTTTTAATAAACCTGAATACAAAGGCATTGAAATAATTTATAGTACCCCGTTTTATAATGCCAGGATTGATAAGGTAAGTACAAGCATTGTCGCCAGCTTT
>DAOLIP010000192.1:0-3132 GCA_035328475.1 Ferruginibacter sp. | reverse complement strand
CCGATCAGGGTGGCCGGGTCATTCGTCATTGCAATGGCCCACATGATGCTTTCATTTGCATCTACGGCTGCATTCAGCTGGTCAATAAAAAGCTCTGCTTCCTCCAGTGTTTTTGTTTTCTCCCGGTCGATGTACTGCATTACTTTGTCATCCGAACGGAGAAAGAGCATTTGTGGTCCGTCGGCTTTTACCAATTTACGCAGCAAGAGCCTTTCTGTTCGTAATTCAGGAAAAGGGGAGAAGTTGAGTTGAAGCATTTTTTTGATTATCCGGCTAAGATAAAAAAATCCCGCCTGTTTGGCGGGATCATAAATTTTGTTTGTTCAATATAAATTATGCCACTGCCTTGTTCACCAGTTCGGCCGCTTCACTAAGCAGGATAGCGCTTTGTACTTTCAGCCCGCTTTCATCAATGAGTTTCTTAGCCACATCGGCATTGGTGCCCTGCAGGCGCACAATGATGGGGATATTGATATTGCCGATTGACTGGTAGGCATCAATAACGCCCTGTGCCACCCGGTCGCAACGGACAATACCGCCAAAGATATTGATGAGTATCGCTTTTACTTTCGGATCTTTTAAAATGATACGGAAACCGGCTTCCACGGTTTGTGCATTGGCCGTACCGCCTACATCCAGGAAGTTAGCGGGTTCGCCGCCACTTAGTTTGATCATATCCATTGTTGCCATTGCAAGCCCGGCGCCGTTTACCATGCAACCCACATTGCCGTCTAATTTTACAAAGTTCAGGTTGTACTGGCCGGCTTCCACTTCGGTAGGGTCTTCTTCACTCAGGTCTCTTAATGAAGCAATATCCGGGTGACGCATCAGTGCATTATCATCCACATTCATTTTACAATCCACTGCAATGATCTTATCATCGCTTGTTTTAAAAAGCGGGTTTATTTCCAGCATCCCGCAATCAGCGCCAACATACGCATTGTACAGGTTGGTCACAAATTTTACGCAGTTCTTAAAAGCAGCGCCGCTCAATCCTAAATTAAAGGCGATCTTTCTTGCCTGGAATGCTTCCAGTGCGCCACCGGGGTAAACCCATTCTTTAAATATTTTTTCAGGCGTATCGTGTGCCACGTCTTCAATATTCATTCCGCCTTCGGTGCTGTACATGATCACATTCTGGCCGGTCGACCTGTCGAGTAATATAGAAAGGTAAAATTCTTTCACGGGGCTTGGTCCGTCATAGTATACATCCTGTGCCACCAAAACCTTACTCACTAATTTTCCGGCAGGGCCTGTTTGTATGGTCACTAAAGTACCTCCTAAAATATTCTTGGCGATCTGCATCACGTCATCGGCATTTTTTCCAACAGCCACACCCCGTTGTTCGGTACCGGCTATCTTTCCTTTACCACGGCCGCCGGCATGTATCTGTGCTTTTACCACGGCAAAATTGCTCCCATACTGGGTATGAATCTGCCTGTATGCCTGTTCGGCCTCACCCGGTGTGCTGCAGGGTATTCCTTCCTGTACGGGCACGTTATATTTTTTCAGTAATTCCTTTGCCTGGTACTCGTGAAGATTCATAAATTAAAGTTTGGGCGAAGATAATAAAACAGTTTGAAGTTTGAGGTTTATCGTTTGAAGTTTGGGAGCTTTCAAAATGTGGGCTTATACCGTTAAGCAGAGTTTATCAGGAGCAGAGACCCAACCACAAACCTCAAACTTCAAACCTCAAACTTTGCTCCCCATCCTGAACATTCCCTTAACGTTTCTTGCCTTACCTTTGGCGCAAAACAGAATGGAACATGATGGCGGAAATTAACGAAGCGGTTGAATTTATTAAAAAGAAGTACGATCATAAACCCGCTGTGGGTATTGTGCTGGGCAGTGGTATGGGCAGTTTTACCGATGAGATAAAGATTGAAACGGAGATCGCTTACGGCGATATTCCTCACTTCCCGGTGAGTACCGTGGAAGGACATAAAGGCAAACTGGTTTTTGGAGAAATAGCCGGGACGAAAGTCGTTTGCATGGCCGGGCGGTTTCATTATTACGAGGGCTATTCTGCCGAACAGGTGGTGTTCCCCATACGGGTAATGAAATTTTTGGGTATTGAAACATTATTGCTGAGCAATGCGGCCGGTGGCGTAAATCCTGCATTTAAAGTAGGCGATATGATGATCATCACCGATCATATCAGCCAGTTAACACCCAATCCACTGGTAGGGAAAAATTACAAAGAACTGGGACCCCGGTTCCCGGATATGAGTGAGCCTTATAAGAAGTATCTTATTGAAAAGATGAAGAAGATAGCCGCCGAAAAAAATATACCGCTGAAAGAAGGCGTGTATGTGGCGGTAACGGGTCCTACATTTGAAACACCGGCAGAATACAAAATGATACTCGCCATGGGTGGTGATGTGGTTGGGATGAGTACCGTTCAGGAAGTGATCGTTGCGGTACACATGGGCCTGCCCGTTTTTGCCATGAGTGTGGTAACCGATGTGGGCATCAGGGAAGAAGGGGAGCCGCCCGTAACCCATGAAGAGGTATTACAGGCTGCAAAAAAAGCCGAACCAAAATTCAAGGCACTATTCTGTGAACTGATCGCACAACTATAAGTAAAACCGATGAAGCAAACTATTGCCTTACTGGCATTGATATTCTTTTTTCAGTTTACATATGCACAGGAGCCGCAGTTGCTGAACCAGATCGGCAACCGGGTACGGAGTTTTGGCGGTGGCGGCAGTAAGAGCGGGGCAGATACGATCGGCTTTGTTCACCGCGATGATAAAAAGGATTCCATCTCCATCACGTTTAAATACCTCGATTCCAACCGCATCCATTATTTCGATTCCAGCATCAATGACTTTGATAAATATTTTTCGGTTCCTTCTTCGTACCAATATACCGGTAATAATGGAGCAGCCGCTTATTCACTCATCTATTCACCTTATGCCAAACCCGGTTGGGATGCCGGCTTTCATGCATTTGACATTTACCGCTATACACTGGAGGAATCGAAATTCTACAAAACAAACCGGCCCTTCACCCAGCTCAACTACCAGCTGGCATCTGGTAAGGAGCAGATAATAAGGGCATTTCATACCCAAAGTCCGAGACCCAACTGGAGTTTTGGATTTGATTACCGGCTCATCAGTGCCCCCGGTT
>DAOLIP010000191.1:0-3143 GCA_035328475.1 Ferruginibacter sp. | reverse complement strand
TTTACTTTGATCACCAGTTTTTTTATTTCTGCATCACCGATCATTGGTGCATGTACATCTTCCGGAAAGAAGATGGCGAATTGCCCATCGGTGAGTTGAAAATACATGTCGGGACTTTCGTTATATAGTTGCACGTCTTTTTCGGGATTATACCCGCCATTTTCATTGCTGCATTTCTCCCGTGGCTTCCAGCCGATCTGTTCAACGCCATGGATGCAAAGCTGTATGTCGATGTGCTTATTATGACATTCAAATTTTGACACGGAGGCTTCGGCCGACATCCCGGTCTTATTGGAGAAGATCGCTTTCAATCCTTCTGCTATATCTGATTTCCCGTCAGCCGCATTCGCAAGGTCTGTTTGACCAATGAATTGAAATGCCTTTGCAAATAAAGGATGGACAGAAAAATATTTGGGTGCGTTCTTTAATGTATCTACGATCATAATGGTTTTTTGACCTCACCCCAACCCCTCTCCTTGGGAGAGGGGTTGGGAGTTGGGATTTTTTTAATTCATTGTTTAACTTATTCTATGCACCAGAACAAAACATAATCTTCGCTTCTATCTCCTCCATGTTCCCCTTTAGGGGATAAGGGCATGTTTTACCGTTGAACCCTTCCGCTGCCGTCTCCTTTCATCAGGTCTTTTACATCACTTAATGTTGCATGGTTCAGGTCGCCGGGGATGGTATGCTTCAATGCACTGGCTGCTACACCAAATTCGGCAGCTTCAGGCATGGGCATACCGGTAACAAGCCCGTAAATAAACCCGCTTGCGAAAGAGTCGCCGCTTCCCACCCGGTCAACGATGCGCACTTCATATTTTTTGGTATGGTAGAATTCTTTACCGTCGTATACCAATGCACTCCATCCGTTATCACTTGCACTGTGGCTTTCACGAAGTGAAGAAGCAATGTATTTAAAACCGAATTTATCCTTCATCTGTTTAAAAACATCTTTAAATCCATCCAGGTTCAGTTCTCCCTTGGTTACATCCGTATCCTTTGCTTTAAAACCGAGTGTGGTATCCGCATCTTCTTCGTTACCGATACAAACATCCACATACTGGCAGAGCCGGCTCATCACTTCCCTTGCTTTTTCCTTACTCCATAATTTTTTGCGGTAGTTCAGGTCAATGCTGGTGGTGATGCCTTTGGCTTTTGCCGCTTTTAAAGCCGCTTCTGTTAAAGCCGCTGCCTTATCGCTCAATGCCGGTGTGATGCCCGTGGTATGAAACCAGGAAGCGCCTTCCAGTATCTTATCAAAATCAAATTCAGAAATATCAACATCGGCAATGGAAGCGCCTGCACGGTCGTATACCACCTGCGAGGCACGCATAGATGCTCCTGTTTCCAGGAAATAAATTCCCAGCCTGTCGCCGCCTCTTGCAATATATTGTGTATCCACCCCATAACGCCTGAGGTGGTTTATGGCCGATTGGCCGATGGGGTTATTGGGAACCTTGGTTACAAAAGTTCCGTTAAGTCCGTAGTTACATAAAGCTGCAGCCACATTGGCTTCTCCGCCCCCGTAGGTTATATCGAATGAATCGGCTTGTACAAAACGTTTAAAATCGGGCGTTGACAAACGCAACATGATCTCTCCCAGAGTTACAATTTTCTTTGACATATTCTTATTAGGTTTTTATAGTTTGAAAGATACATAATGTAACTGCTCTGCTATACATTCCGGGCGCTTAAATTAACGGTAACGTTCCCGGAATCGTTGCCGGATCGGTTACCAGTTAAAATAATTCTTTGCATTGTTAAAACAAATGTCCTGCACCAGTTTCCCGGTCCATGCCATATCATTGGGCAGTTCGCCATTCTCCATCTCTTCGCCAAACAAGTTGCATAAGATGCGTCTGAAATATTCATGGCGTGGGTAGCTCATAAAACTGCGGCTGTCGGTAAGCATGCCTACGAACTTGCTTAACAATCCCATGTTTGACAATGCGTTTATTTGCTTGATCATTCCGTCTTTCTGATCCAGGAACCACCAGGCCGAACCAAACTGAACCTTACCGGCAACCGATCCATCATTGAAATTACCGATCATGGTCGCCACCAGTTCGTTATCTGCCGGGTTCAGGTTATACAGGATGGTTTTAGCCAGCTGGTCTGTTTCATCCAGTTTATTTAAGAATTTAGCCAGTGCCCTTGCCTGCGAAAAATCACCAATGGAATCCCAGCCGGTATCGGCACCCAGTTGTTTCAGCATGCGGGCATTGTTATTGCGCAATGCACCCAAATGATATTGCTGCACCCATCCTTTTTCATGGTCCCATTTTGCAAATTCAACCAGCATGGCCGACCTGAATTTGAGGTTCTCCAAATAACTTAATGCAGCCCCACCTCTTATTTTATCAAAGATGTTCCTTATTTCAACACCGGTATAATCTTCGGCATACACCTGTTCCAATCCATGATCTGAAACAGCACAGCCGTTCGTTGCAAAATAGTCATGGCGTTTCTTTAACGCCTTTAAGTAATCATCATAAGAGGAAACAGCGATATCTGAAACCTGCTGCACTTTATCAACATACCCGTTAAAGGCAGCTACATCATCCACGTTCATGGCTTTATCGGGGCGATAGGCAGGCAATATCTTTATTTCAAATCCATCGGCCTTTATTTTCTGATGGTGTTCCAGCGAATCGGTGGGATCATCGGTAGTGCATAACACTTTTACATTCATCTTACGCAGCAGGTTGCGAACCGAGTATTCTGCTGTTTGTAATTTGGCTGAAGCATTTTCATAAATGGCTTTGGCAGTATCGGCATTCAAGATGGTATCGATCCCAAAATAGCGTTGTAATTCCAGGTGCGTCCAGTGATAAAGCGGGTTGCGCATGGTATACGGAACAGTGGCAGCCCAGTTTGCAAACTTTTCATAGTCGGTTGCGTTTCCGGTACAATATTTTTCATTGACCCCATTGGTACGCATGGCCCGCCATTTATAATGATCGCCATAGAGCCATACCTGCGTAAGGTTTTCAAACCTGGTATCGTTGGCTATCTGGTCGGGCGGCAGGTGATTGTGGTAATCAATGATGGGTTGCGGCTTTGCAAACTCATGATAAAGCTGCTGGGCAGTTTTATTCTGTAATAAGAAATTTTCGTCTAAGAATTTTTTCATAACCTCA
>DAOLIP010000190.1:0-3193 GCA_035328475.1 Ferruginibacter sp. | reverse complement strand
GGAAAAATTCTTAATTCTTATTTTTTAATTCTTAATTGACTAAAAGTTAAATGCTCCGGCAATCCCAAACACATTCGGCTTGTTCTCATTCAGTCCCTTCATATAAGAAAGGCGGATCTCGATGTTCTTGTGCTTTCTTCCCACCCCAATACGTACACCGCCATTGGCTGCAGGGCCATAGGTGTTGGAAGAATAGCTGCCGATATAGTCTCCGGTGTTGGGATCGTACATGTCCGATATAAAATCGCCGTGGTGAAAACCAAAACCGGCGCCAACAAAATAACCGAACTTCTGCGTATTCTCTTTGGTTGAACCCCTGCCCATGTTCAGGTTAACGATCAGCGGGGCATTGATCATGAAACCAATGGAACTGTTGTCGGAATAATAAGAGTTGCCGTATTGATCGGTATAATAGCTGGAACCTGTGGCGGCCGAAATACCAACTACCAACGGAACACCAACAGAAACGGAAAGGGCTTCAGTTTCTACAAAATTAAAACGGGGAAAATAGGTAAAGCCTTCGCCAAAACCAATGTCGCTGTTGCTTCCCCGGCCGGTGGTGCTGCCAATGATGGTGATACCGGCCCCGTGCATGAATGTCTGGCTGAAAACATTGCCAAGTACAAATACAAGCGCAACAGATAAAAAGATCTTTTTCATAAATGAGTTGTTTAAATAGTTTCGGATAAATTAAAAATCGGGGACAAAGATAAGGCGGAACCGGGTCTTACAAAAAGGATTTAAGGTTGAAGGGTTGAATGGTTGTTAAAGATTTTTGAAAGGTTGAGAGTTGTTAGCCCTCTTAAACTCTTCAACAACTTTCAACAATCTTCAACCCTTCTTCCTGCAAACAAAAAAGCTACCCGGATTATTAAGATCCGGATAGCTTTCCCTGGCTTTGCGGGGATACTGTTGTTTATATATATTGAATTATTCCTTAGCTGAACAATCCGCCTTTCTTCAGTTCACGGGTACCCTGGCCGATCAGGAATCCGTTTTGATAGATCATGATCTTATAGTTACCCTGTTTGAAAGTTGATCCGGGAACGAAGGCAAACTCCACATTCTTTGTTTTAGCCGTTTCCAGGTCAACCGGAACTTTTGCGGTGAAAGGTTTATCACCTTCTTCACGGATATTAAAGGTTTCTGTTCCGGTATTGATGGCTTGTCCATCAGGACCGATCACCAAAACATACAGGTCTGTTTTACCGGTTTGAGCGATGCGGTTCATCACATCAAAACTTACCACAAACTTGTCTACTCTTTTTGCCGTGGTAGAAACTTTTTCTTTACCGTTGTTCTTTACATTGATCGGTGTGATCACAATGTTAGAAGCATTCAATGTAGAAGCTACATCTACTTTCTTCTCCAGTTCCACTTTAGCCGTGGTGGTAGCTGCCAGGTCCTGGTTCAGTTTTTCTTTTTCCTGGGTAAGAACCACCTTATCATTGGTAAGGGTTTGGTTCTCCATGGTCAGGCGGGCCACATCCTGCTCCAGTGATGAGATCTTCTCATTCAAAGATGCAATAAGTGTTTTTGCCCTGCCCAGTTCAGAAGCGGTAGCATTCTTTTTGTTCAGGATGCTGCGGATCTCGGCTTTTACCTTGGTTATTTCTTCGTTCTTTTCAGTGAGCTTGCCTTCTAAGCTGGTGTTTACAGTAGACATAGAATCAAGCCTGGCCAATGAAGCGTCGAAACTGTTCTGCAGGTCGCTTTTCTCGGTGCTTACTTTAGCAATTTGCGACTCCTGCTGTTGAATGGTTTGTGAACTTTGTGTCTTGGCATATACCAAATATCCCGATACAGCAACAAGGGCCGTAGCAAGAACTCCGATGGCTATATTCTTATAGTTCTTAGCCGGTGCAGCTTGTGCAGATGGAGTTGGAAAATTTGTTTCAGTCATAATATCAGATTTAATTTTTTTGAAATGGGGGTTACTTAATTATTCTGACCCCCAAAATCCAAAACCGTGCCATAATGCGATTTTGGTAATAACAAGGGGAAGGTTTAATGAACCTGGTCTGCTTATAAAATTGTTAATTGAAGCAGGAAAACAGCTTATGACGAACTTGAGCAGGGCTTCTTATAACCGATGTTATACATATATAGTGTTGATTTATTAAAAATGGTATCTTCCGCTAAGAATGAATTACAGCAAAGAGTTCGACAGCATTGTTATTGGCTCCGGCGCCGGGGGGCTGTCTGCCGCCCTTTGTCTTGCCCGGGCAGGCCAGCGGGTGGCTGTTATTGAACAGCACTACGTTCCGGGCGGCTGGTGCCACAGTTTTTACCTGGATGGCCAGCGCTTTAGTCCCGGCGTTCATTATATCGGGGCAATGGATAAAGGGGAGTCGGCCTGCAACCTTTATGAAGGCATGGGCATTGCCAACGACCTTGTATTTTTCCGGATGAACCCCGCTGCCTATGAACATTGCTGGATAGAAAATGAAAAGATAGACATGCCCGCCGGCATTGACCAGCTTTATGAAGCACTTTCCCGCCGCTTTCCGGCAGAAAGGAAAGGATTAAAGAAATACCTCGGCCTGGTTAAAAAAGTAAGTGAGCAGATACAGCTTATTTCCACCATGAACGGTTTTTGGGACAATGTTACCATTCCATACCGTACCAGGCACCTGGGTAAATACGGGTTATTCAGTCTGAAGCGTGTAATTGACTGGCATATTAAAGATCCCTTATTAAAAAAAGTACTGAACATACAATGCGGCGATCATGGTTTACCACCTTCCAAAGCCAGCTTTCCTTTTCATTGCGCTTTGATGGACCATTATTTTAACGGGGGGTTTTATCCAATGGGTGGCGGGGCGGCCATTGTAAAAGCCTTCACCAATGCTATTAAAAAATACGGGGGTGAGATACATACCGGGCAATCAGTAAAAAAAATACTGCTGGAATCCGGGAGCAGGAAAAAGGCAGTAGGTGTAGAATTAGAGAATGGCCGGCAGCTAATGGCCAAAAAGATCGTTTCCAATGCCGATCCATCTGCCACGTATAAGATGGTGGGACATGAAAACCTCAGCAGCAAACTCATTAAGAAACTGGACAAGACCCGATATTCGGTAACCTCACTCATTTTTTTTATTACCGTGGAAATGGATATCCGCAGCACGGGCCTTGATTCGGGGAATATCTGGTTCCTGCCCAATAAGGATATGGACGAGCTGCACAACTACCA
>DAOLIP010000189.1:0-3364 GCA_035328475.1 Ferruginibacter sp. | reverse complement strand
ATAATAATCAAACTGAACACCCACATCAATAAATTTTCCCAGCCTTCTTGCATACGCCAGCCCGATCCTGGTCTCATTAAAATTTTTAAACCCGGCGTAGTTCAGTTGTATGCCTACGTTTCCCAAGCGGGTTGGAAGGGCGGCGCCCAATGTATACACACTGGTTTCTTTCAGCATAAATCGTCTTTCACCAAAAAGCCCAACACCTGCCTGTTTTAATTGGGCCAAAACAGCCTGGTTACCGGTAAAAGACAAAGCGTCGTTTTGTTGCAGGCTGTAAGTCGATAAACTGATGTAGGGCTGCGATACTGGATAACGCAATGATTGTGCAGCAGCCGGTAAAAGACCGGGTACACATGCCATTACCACCAGTACAGCTTTCATCGTTATGAAGCGAGGGATCATAGATACAAAATAGCATCCCTCTTTCTGCCCGGCAGGAGAAAATCAACCAATAGTTGTGTATTTTTGCCCCATGCAAATTTTAGATGGCAAGATCGTTTCCCAATCCGTTAAAGAAAAAGTAAAAGAAAAGGTGATCCTCTTCAAAAAAGAAGGAAGAAAAACACCACACCTGGCCGCCATCCTGGTAGGCAACAACGGCGCCAGCGAAACCTATGTAGCCAGCAAAGTAAAGAACTGTGAAGAGGTAGGTTTTAAAAGCAGCCTCATCCGCCTGGAGGAAAGCGTTTCAGAAAACGACTTGATCGCAGCCATTGAAAAACTGAACAACGATGATGATGTAGACGGTATTTTAGTGCAGCTCCCCTTACCCAAACAGATCAACGAAGAAAAGATAATCAACCTCATTCACCCGGGTAAAGACGTGGATGGTTTTCACCCGATGAGCATTGGTAAAATGGTGCAGGGCTTACCCACTTTTATCCCGGCAACCCCTTACGGAATTTTATTGATGCTGGAACATTATAAAATTGAAACCGCCGGCAAACATGCCGTGGTTATCGGCCGCAGCAATATTGTAGGGAGGCCCATCAGTATCTTACTTAGCAGGAATACATACCCGGGCAATTGCACCGTAACGGTTTGTCACAGCCGCACAAAAAACTTAAAGGATATCTGTTTACAGGCCGATATCATTGTTGCGGCCCTGGGCATCCCTGAATTTTTAAAAGCCGACATGGTGAAAAATGATGCGGTGGTAATTGATGTAGGCATCACCCGTGTACCGGACGCTGCAAAAAAATCAGGCTTTGCCATTAAAGGCGATGTTGATTTTACAAACGTATCAGCAAAATGCAGTTACATAACTCCTGTACCCGGTGGTGTGGGTTTAATGACCATCGCTGCTTTGCTGATGAATACATTCACGGCCTGTGAAAACAAATACAGGTAGATACTATTTTTTCTTCAACCAACATGACCCAGTTAAAAGATACAGGCGCAACTTCTCTCCCGGTAATGGAACATTTTTACACGTTACAGGGCGAAGGATTTCACCAGGGAAGAGCCGCCTATTTCATTCGCCTGGGCGGATGCGATGTGGGTTGTGTGTGGTGCGATGTAAAAGAAAGCTGGGATGCAGGGAAACATCCTTTATGGAAGATCGAAGACCTGGTATTTAATATTGAACAGACAGCAGCTAAACTGGTAGTCATTACAGGCGGCGAACCGTTGATGCATAACTTAGATGCACTTACTGCTGCATTGCAGTTAAAAGGCTTTGAAACAAATATTGAAACATCCGGCGCACATCCATTGAGTGGTTCCTGGAACTGGATATGCTTATCGCCCAAAAAATTCAAAGCGCCGCTGCCGGAAATTCTTCCGCTTGCCAATGAATTAAAAGTGGTGGTATTTAACAGATCTGATCTTGAATGGGCCGAACAATATGCCGCATTGGTTTCACCAGGCTGCAAACTTTATCTTCAGCCCGAATGGGATAAAGCATCGATGGTTACGCCCCTGATCATTGAATACATCAAACAACACCCGCAATGGGAATTATCGTTGCAGATACACAAATACATCAATGTACCGTGAAAGGAAATGTTATAATTTCTGCACAAAGAATAAATCGGCTTTGTTTTCGTTCTAACTTCACTTATTGATTTTATGCAAATGCAAAACAAGAAGTCTTATATCCGCATTATTCTCTCATTCGTAATTTTTAATTCTTCATTCTTAATTTCCCCGGCACAGTGGTACGATCCGGAAAAAGTAAATCAAAAAGCAGGGGAGCTATACGGACAGGCAGTGGAAGAAGCGACAGACGGAAAATATGCGCAGGCCATCAAACACCTGAACGATGCGCTGCTGATTGAACCCAAACTGGTGGATGCCTTCTTAACCCGGTCGAATATTTACGCCGCATTAAAAGATTACCAATCTTCTGTTTTGGATTTTAATACCGCCTGGAAAATGGATTCGGTGTATGCAAAAACATACCTGCTTCCTTATTCCATTTCGCTGGCAGGCATTGGAAAATTTCAGCAGGCCCTTGATGCAGTGAATGCATTCTTATCCAACCCTGCCCTGAACCAGCAAAGTATCAAAGCAGGCAATTATCGTAAATCGACTTATGAATTTGCTGTTGATCATGAAAAAAAACACCCGGCTAAAGATTATGTTTTTGCCCCGCAGAATTTAGGCGACAGCATCAACTCTGCCGTATTGGAATATTTTCCTTCCTTTACCATTGATGGAAGTAAAATGATCTTTACCCGGCGGGTGAACAACGATGAAGATTTTTATGAAAGCGATCTCATCAATGGCAAATGGAGCAACGCAAAACCACTGGAAGGAAAAGTAAATACCACGCTCAATGAAGCGGCGCTGAATATTTCGCAGGACGGGCAACTGCTGGTTTTCACCGGCTGCAATTATCCCGAAGGCGAAGGAAGCTGCGATCTTTATTTTTCGATACGCACAAACAAGGGCTGGAGTGAGCCGCAAAACCTGGGGCCGGTAGTAAACACCGACCTGTGGGAATCTTCTCCTTCTTTATCACCCGATAAAAGAGATCTCTATTTTTCCAGCAGCCGTGAAGGAGGTTTTGGCGGAACGGATATATGGGTAACACATCGCCTGCCCTCGGGCAAATGGAGTGTTCCCGAAAATTTAGGCGAAGCCGTAAACACAAGCGGCAATGAAGGTTGCCCCTTCATGCATGCCGATAATCAAACGCTTTATTTCAACAGCAACGGACACAACGGCTATGGAATGTCTGATTTTTTCTTCAGCAAAAAAATAAACGACAGCAGTTGGGTGATGGCCGAAAACCTAGGCTATCCCATCAATACCATCGATGATGAAGGCTCGTTGATAGTAGCAGCCGATGCAAAAACAGCATACTATGCCAGCGACAAGGGCGATGGTAAAGGCGGTATCGACATTTATTCTTTCC
>DAOLIP010000188.1:0-3463 GCA_035328475.1 Ferruginibacter sp. | reverse complement strand
CTCCTGTTTGGCGCCCTCCAGGTAAGCTTCTTCGTCGTATGCTTCAAACAACAGGTAAGTGAGCAGCTCTTTATTTTCTTTCTTGAATTTTGCCAGGCGGGTACATAGCTCTGCCAGTTGCGGCGCAGGAATATTACCCAGTTCTGATTTTAGTTCTGCAATGGTGGCTGTTTTCATTATGCGAAATTAGGCAGATTTAAACCAGGATCCGGGGGAGTAAAGCAGTATCGTAAGTGATCAAAAGAAAAAACCTTCAGAACTGAAGGCTTTTCATAGTTATTCCCATGCTTGAACATGCTTTGTTTTCCGGGTAGGCGGATCTTAAACGGGGCAATTGTATGCAGTACAAAATTGCAATAAGTATGAAAAAAGCGTTGTAGCAATATGGTAATTTTTATGTAGCGTAAGTACTACATAAAATAAATAACACTAAAGTGTTTGTTTTCAGGAAAGTATTTTAGAAGCCTTGCCGATCATGATCCCATTGTAATAAACCTGCATGGTGTAGTTTCCTTTCTGGTACTTATCGGTCTTCAATGAAAAGAGCAGCCGTTTCTGTTCGCCCTTTGTATAATTGAAATTAACCTTGTAGGAGTATATCTTTTTTCCATCGGGGGTATTGAAGGAACCCGAATCCCATTCGGAATTCTTTAAAACACGGCCATCGGGTTGCAGCACCACCACCATCATCTCCACATTGCTTAACTGGCTGATGTTATTGGTTACGGTGAACATGCCCACCAGTTTATCGGCCTGTTCGGCCCAGGCGGTTTCCACTTCATTCTCATTGTTCAATGTAATGGCTGAAAGTTTCAGGTCGGATGCATTGAATACGGCAAACACCGGGTTCCCTTTGTCATTGCCGCCATTGCCGTTGTTCTCCGCCGGGATCACGGGTCTTTGATTCTTATCCGGGGCTTTTTCGGGTTTATTCAGTTGCTCTATGATCGTACCAAGTGAATTATTCTCACTCTCCACTATTTTATTCTTGTCACGCAGGTCTTCTGCCCTGTTCTGCAATTCCCCCAGTTTTTGCCGTGCAACCGTAAAGTCTTTGCCGGTATTTCGGTTGCTTAGCAATGCTTTGATCTCATTACTCAGGCGGAAGAATTCGGCGAGCTTTACTTCTAACTGCGTTTTAAGCGAATCAGAATTCATTAAAGAAGAGTCGAGCCTTGCATCCAGCTTGTTGATGGTTTCTTCGTACACTTTTTGCAGGGAATCCCGGATATGGTTCACAACCCGGGAAGAATCGGTGAGTACGATCTTGGCGTTCACCTTATATTCATCCTTACTGGTATAATAGCGGTAACCCCAGGTCCAGATGAGCACAAACGATACCAGAACCAATAACAACGACACCAGCAGTAACAACAATGATTTTGCGTCTTTCATTGGCTCAAAAAGTATGGGTCAGGTGGGTTTTCAGGATAAACTATTTTATTTAGGACTATTTTGATTTACAAATGCCGATATCCAGCCAACCGAACCGTTCTTTACCAGGTAAAAATTCTTTCGTTCGTTCACGCTCTGGAACTGGCGCATGATCTTCAGCAAGAGCCCGGTGCCAGCCATCAGTGAACGCTGGTCAAATACCTGGTTCACCCGTTTTACTTCGCGGTTGATCGCATTCATATCAAGGCTTTTATCGCCCATGGCTTTGATGAGATAGTAATCAGAAAGCGTGCTGTAGCTCTTAAGTAATTTTTCGCTAAAGCCCAGTACGTCTTCATAGGTTACCGGCACCACCGAGTTCTCGATAAGTTCGGGATAGATGAGGGTAGCCAGCGACCAGGCAATACCGCCGCTGAAGGCAACATTATCGCTCATGGGAAAGGATCCGCTTTCATTGATCGCATAAATGATCTCGGCATTTTCGGCATTGGAAAGCACCCGGGCCAGTTGCTTATTGTAATTATCGAGGCTGTTATCTGATCCCAGTGTTTTTTCTGTGCTGTTGGCAACACTCTTTGTACCCCAGGTTAGCTGGAACAATTTAAAGTCGGTTGTATTTCCGCTGGGGAAATAGCCTCCCTTGGTATTTCCGCTCCCGATATCGATGAGGAAGGTATTGTACCGCCTCGAATCGGGAACAATGCCCAGGTGAGAGAGACGGGCCTCTTCTTTTACATCCACCACCGTCACTTTACGTTCGGGTTCATTAAAATTAAACCGGAATGCATTGATGAGCTGATCCACCCAATTCAGTTTGTTTTCCTTTTCGGCCTGTATATGTACCCCGCTGCTGATGGCAGTGAAAACATTGCTGGTAGGTATGCGGTATTGTTTTACCGCCACATCGTATAAACTATTCAGCGCCCCCACGGTAGCCAGGTACGTGCTTTGGGTAAAAGAGATGAAATCGGTATTGATGGTTGTGTCGCGGAGGATATGAAAAGCCCCTGTTTGCCGGGCATTTTTCTCCATTTCCAGCAGGCTCATTTTTACCCCCTTCGACCCTACTTCGATTCCGGCAAAAACTTTGGATGATTCGTATTGGGCAACATAGGTGTTTTGGGCAGGAGCGTTAAATAAGTTAAAGAGTATCAGTGATGCAGTAAGGGAAATGCACCTGAAAGTAGTATTCATGACTGGTTAGTAAAATTTATTTAAAATTACTAAAAAACACATCGGCGAATTCTCTAATTGGTTCATTGTGAAAAAAATGTGACAAACAATTGGCCGGATCCGGGGTCCGGGAAAGTGCCCAAAAAAGGGAAAATTTAAGCCAATTCCCCCGAAAATTTGCATGGTCAGATTTTTCGTTTTATCTTGCACTCAATCCTACCCTCTGACATAACTCTCCCCCAGGATTTAACTTTTTACTACGCAATCCTGTATTTTACGAAAGCCTTCATTAAATTTTTTAATCATTTAATCGTAGGTTATGAAAAAGTTCTATTCACCTGTTATTACAGATGTATTTACTGCTATTGGTATCATTGCCGGTTATTATGCTATCATGGCATTGATCGCTTACATCGCCTGGTAAACAAAACCATCTAAGAAGGAAAAATTAATTCCTCTTGCAGGCTATTGGTCTGTATGGGGAATTTTTTGTTTTAAATGCTGGATACAAGATACGGGATGCAGGATACAGGATGCTGGATATAACCCGTTATCGGGGTCTATCCATTAATGATTATCTTTTCAATCACATCTCCCCCGCGGATATCGTCTACTACATCCAATCCTTCAATCACTTTTCCAAAGCAGGTATGAACGCCATCAAGGTGTTTGGTATTGCTGCGGTTATGGCAAATAAAGAATTGAGAGCCGCCGGTATCTCTTCCGCGATGCGCCATAGACATTACCCCTTTGTCGTGCAGTTGTTTTTTTCCATTCAGTTCGCATTTGATGGTATAACCGGGACCACCGGATCCGTTGCCAACCGGGCAACCGCCCTGTATCATAAAGTCGGGGATCACCCGGTGAAAACTAAGGCCGTTGTAAAAACCTTCGC
>DAOLIP010000187.1:0-3641 GCA_035328475.1 Ferruginibacter sp. | reverse complement strand
AAAATGGCCGCCGTTAAAGAATTTTCTATCGAGGAAAAATTAAGTGCATTGGTTCTTTTACAAAAAGTTGATTGCAAGCTGGATGAGATCCAGATCCTGAAGGGCGAACTTCCGATGGAAGTGAAAGACCTGGAAGACGAGATCGAAGGATTGCATGCCAGGCAAACGAGGGTGGAAGAAGAGATCAACGGGATCCAGGAATTCATTGAGCAAAAGAAGAACGGCATCAAGGAAGCAGAAGCCCTGATAAAAAAATACGAGAAGCAGAGCGAGAACGTAAAGAACAACCGGGAGTTTGAAGCCATCAATAAAGAGATAGAAATGCAAACGCTGGAAGTGAAGCTTTGCGAAAAACATATCAAAGACGCCACCGAAGAAATTGCCGAAAAAGCAAAACAGCTGGAACTGGCAAAAAAAGCGGTAAGCAATAAAGAAGCGAACCTTTCTGCCAAAAAAGGCGAACTGGAAAAGATCATTGCCGAAACTGAGAAAGAAGAAAAGCACTACAATAAAGAAGCGGATAATGCACGCAAGCATGCCGATGAACGCCTGCTGATGAGCTACGACCGTATCCGCAAGAACTACCGCAACGGGCTGGCCGTGGTAGCGGTGGAAAGAGACAGCTGCGGCGGATGCTTCCACGCCATTCCTCCACAAAAACAAAGTGAAATAAAACTGCGTAAGAAGATCATGGTTTGTGAGAACTGCGGACGGATACTGGTTGACTCAGACCTGAATGATTCAGTAGAAGTGAAATAAGATACAGGATACCGGATACAAGATACTGGATACAAGATACTGGAAGAGCTCACGATTGGTGAGCTCTTTTCATTTGCATAGGCTCAAATTAAAGCAAACTGTCAGGCTGCGCTTGTCGAAGCCGGTATGTGGTCTGACGTCTCCGTCTGACCAGCAACTTAATTGAATTTTATACCCAACAAGGGAGCTGAGGAAAAAGGAGCTGCTAAATTCACTAATTTGCTTCCCGGCTCAATTAATAATATGCTTCGCAAACTTCACATACAGAATTACGCCATCATCAATGAACTGGAGATCGCATTCTCCGGCAGCCTCAATATCATTACCGGCGAAACAGGGGCCGGTAAAAGTATCCTTATGGGCGCCCTCAACCTGGTACTGGGCGAAAGGGCCGACACTACGGTATTACAGGATAAGGATAAAAAATGTTTTGTGGAGGCCTGGTTTGATGCAGGAGAAAAAGAAGCCATCAGCGTCTTCTTAAAAGAAAACGACCTGGATGCCGGGGAAGAACTGGTGATCCGCCGGGAAATAGCTCCCAATGGCAAATCAAGGGCTTTTGTGAACGATACACCGGTCAACCTGAACCAGCTCCGGTCACTCAGCCTGGAGCTGGTTGACCTGCACCAGCAGTTTGATACGCTGGAGCTGAATTCGGCTGCTTTTCAGCAGGAAGTGCTGGATGCCCTGGCAGATAATAATGAGCTGTTGAAGGAATACAGGACGGTCTTTCATTCGTACCAGCGGGCAAAAAAAGAACTGGAAACCTTACAGGCGCAGCAAACCGCTGCCGATGCGGCGCTGGATTATAACCGCTTCTTGTTCGAAGAACTGGATGAAGCGGGCTTTAAAGAAAATGAACTGGAAGAGCTGGACACCGAATTAAAACTGCTGAACAATGCAGAGAATGTAAAGTTGCAGCTGAGTGGTATCTGCTACGAATTAAAGGAAAGCGAACAACCCGTTGTTCAGCAAATAAGATCCCTGCAAAACAAACTGCATTCGCTGGATGAATACCATCACGGCATTGCCGAACTGGCAAAACGTTTGCAAAGCGCCCAGTTAGAATTGCAGGACATTGCCGATGAACTGGAACACATCAACAACAGCGTTCAGTACAGTGCCGAACGGATACTGTTTGTGAACGACCGCATATCGCTTGGTTATAAACTGCAAAAGAAACATGGGGTGAACAGTACCAATGAATTGCTTCACATCCAAAATGAATTACAGCAGAAGCTGGATGATATGCTCCATATCGGCGACGCCATCGGGCAAAAAGAAAAAGAGACCGGCGAATTATGGAAGCAGGCCGGGCTACTGGCCAAAACGATCTCGGCCAACCGGAAAAAAGCGATCAGGCCCTTCATGGAAAATGTGAATGAACTGCTGGCCAAAGTGGGCATGCCCAATGCACGGTTTAAGGCAGAAGCAGAACCCCTGGATGATCTTGCTGAGAGCGGGGCAGATAAGATCGGTTTCTTATTTGATGCCAACAAAAGCAACCGTTTTGAACCGGTACATAAAGTGGCCAGCGGGGGCGAGTTGAGCCGGTTGATGCTTTGCATAAAATCACTGGTGGCCCGAAAACTGCAACTGCCCACGTTGATATTTGATGAGATAGATACCGGTATCAGCGGCGAAGCGGCCCGGCAGGTGGGTAATATCATGAAAGACCTGTCCACTTCTCATCAACTGATCTCTATTACACACCAGCCGCAGATAGCCGCCAGGGCCACGGCCCATTACTTTGTGTACAAAGCCATCCATAAAGATAAGATCGTTACTTCCATCCGGCTGCTCAGCAACGACGAACGCATTACGGCCATCGCCCAGATGCTGAGTGGTGAAAAACCCACCGCTGCTGCATTGCAGAATGCCCGGGAAATGGTAGGCAATTGATCATTGTAAAACAGGCAGCATTGTACAATACCAGAATTTTATTGCTAATTCTCATTGCAACCATCGGGGCATATCTTACGCACCTGTTCTTAAAAAGAACCATTGATCCACGGCGCTCTGTTGCAGGTTTTCTTGTTTATATACTGGCTCATTTTGCAAGTGTGCTGATCTGGGTATTTCTTTTCAGCCTGGTATTAAATCAGTATAAAGATTTTTTCTTTAAAAGATAAGATTGTTATTTTTACCACTCAATCATTAAACAGGCTACTATGTCATACAATCTGCTAAAAGGTAAAAAGGGGATCATATCAGGTGCGTTGGACGAACGGTCCATTGCCTGGAGAACGGCATTGAAATGTTACGAAGAAGGAGCTGAGATCGTATTAACCAATGCGCCCGTTGCCATGCGTATGGGCGAGATCAATAAACTGGCAGAAGCGGTTAAAGCCCCGGTGATACCCTGTGATGTTAGCAGTAATGAGGATGTTGCAAATCTTTTCACTAAATCAATGGAGCATTTTGGCGGCGGGTTTGATTTTATCCTGCATTCCATCGGTATGAGCATCAACGTACGTAAGGGAAAACATTATACCGAGATCGATTACGGGTTCAATTCCAAATCACTCGATATCTCCGCCATGAGCCTTCACCGGATGCTGGCCACGGCCATGAAGATGGATGCCATCAATGAATGGGGCAGCGTGGTGGCGCTTTCCTATATCGCCGCACAACGGGTATTTCCCGACTATAATGAAATGGCCGATGCAAAAGCATTGCTGGAAAGTGTTACCCGGAGTTTCGGTTATCATTACGGCGTTAAAAAACACGTGCGGGTAAATACCATTTCGCAATCGCCGGTACGCACTACTGCCGGAAGCGGTGTAAAAGGTTTCGACGGTTTTATGGATTATGCCGAAAAGATGAGCCCGTTGGGTAATGCAACATCTGATGAATGTGCCAACTACATTGTAATGATGTTC
>DAOLIP010000186.1:0-3685 GCA_035328475.1 Ferruginibacter sp. | reverse complement strand
ACCGAATCATAAAAATAAGATTCCGTAAGGTTATTCAGCACCAGGTTCTTCCAGCGGCCCATGATATGGAAGGGGCCGTCCAAATCGCCCAGGATGGTACCCACCAGGTAATTGCGAACCAGCATCAGTTCATCTTCTTCAATATCTTTTTCCCTCAGTATTTTCATTTCTTTATACACTTCTTCAATGGTTGCCTCGCAAACATCCCTGCCGGCATCGGTACTTATTACCCAGGCCGATTGCTGGATATGGTTCTGCACATAACTGTGAATGCCATAGGTATATCCCTTGTCTTCCCGGATATTGGCCATCAGCCGGCTGCCGAAGAAGCCGCCGAACAGGGTATTCAGCACCATCACTTTCATAAAGTCGGGGTGATGCCGGTTTGGAAAAGATCTGGCAATGCGGATAGCCCCCTGTACCCCATCAGGATCATTCTGAATGCGGTATTTTTTTTCTGCCGCAGGCAGGGCATTAATAACCGGAAGTTTGTTATCGAACGCTTTGATATTAAGATCGCCAAAGGAACGGTTCAGTTGCTGCTGCAAGTCGCCGGGCAGCTTGCCGCTCACAAATATCACACAGCGGCCATTGAGATAATATTGCCGGAAATATTCTTTAAGCAACGAGTTATCCAGTGCGTCGATATCTTCTGCGTTGCTGTATTTTCCATAAGGATGGTGTTCACCAAAGAGATAGGCATCCGAAAGCCGGGCAGCCACAAAATCACTTTTCTTCAGGTTCACCGTAAGCCGTTGTTTGGTATTCTGTTTATAAATATCCAGTTCTGTATTACTGAAAGCGGAGTCGGTTATCATTTCCCTGATCACAGGCAAAAGGGCAGATAAGTGTTTGCTTAGTGAAGAAAGTGAAACAACCGCCGTTTCATTATAGCAGGAGCGGTTGCAGTAAGCGCCATAGTATTCAAACTCTTCGTTGAGCTGAAAAGCCGTTTTGGTTGTTGTTCCGTTCTTCAGCAAATAGTTGGTGGCCGAGGCAACTGACTTTTGCTGTTCGAACCAGTTGCCGGCATAAAACACCAGTTCCAGCTGCAATACATCCTGCGCCCCTGCATTCACGGCATACACAGGCACCCCGTTATCCAGCTTAAAGAACTCATAGGGTTTTAGTTTCAGGTCAAATTCAACCGCATCTTTTATATGCGGCGCTTCGGTTCTGTTCATTTAGTTCAGTTATTGGAATAATAATACAGCGTATTGGAATTCCTTTCGTCAAAAATTATTTTGCTTTCGTTTTGTATCTCTTCGGCGGTTACTGCCCGGTATCGGTCCAGTTCGGTATTAATGAGGTTGGCATCACCCAGCAATTCATAGATCGCCAGGCTGGCGGCCCGGCTGGTGATGGTCATGTCTTCAAAGGCGATCATGCTTTCTGTTTTGTTCTTCACTTTATCCAGCTCCCGCCGGCTGATGCCTTCCTGCTGCAGTTTTACCAGTTCTTCATTCACTGCCGCTTCGGCTTCTTCCATCTTTACGCCTTTCACTAATTTTCCTTCAATGGTAAGTAAGCCGGCATCGGTACTGCCTAAATGATAACATTCAATATTACTGAAGAGTTGTTTTTCTTTTACCAAAGATTGATATAGCCGGGAGGAGCCTCCGCCGCTTAATATCTCTGTGATGAGGTCGGCGGTATAATACCGCATATCGGTTCTGGGATAGATATGCCAGCATTTGTACAAAGCATCCAGCGGTACGTTTGTTTTAACGGTGGCAGACCTGGCTTCGGTTTGTGTTGGTTCGGGTGGCAGGTTGCGCTGGTATTTTTTGCCGGCGGGTATGGGACCAAACCATTTTTCGCCGAGGCGCTTTACTTCGTCAACCGTAACATTACCCGCCACCACCAGTATGGCGTTAGACGGATTGTAATGCTTGTGAAAGAAAGCCTTCACATCATCCAGTGTGGCATTTTCAACATGACTTAATTCCTTGCCGATCGTCATCCAGCGATACGGATGCGTAGTATAAGCCAGTTCTCTCATCTTATGCCACACATCCCCGTATGGTTTATTGATGTAATGTTCTTTGAATTCTTCGCAAACAACCTTGCGTTGCACTTCCAGGCTTTTTTTGCCGAATGCCAGCGAGAGCATACGGTCACTTTCTAACCAGAAGGCTGTTTCTAAATTCTCTGCAGGCAACTGGCAGTAATAATTGGTAAGGTCGTTGGTGGTAAAGGCATTGTTCTCTCCGCCGGCTAACTGAAGTGGTTCATCGTATACCGGGATGTTTACACTGCCGCCAAACATCAGGTGTTCAAACAAATGGGCAAACCCGGTTTTATTGGGATCTTCATCCCGGGCGCCTACATCATACAGCACATTGACCACAGCCATGGGAGTGCTTATATCCTGGTGAACAAGCACCGTTAGGCCGTTATCAAGACTGAAACGTTCAAATTGTATCATGTTGCAAATGTACGGAGGCGGGAATAAAACAAGGCGGCTGTTTAATGTATGCGGGCTGTATTGAGTGTTAATTCTTTCAACTCGCCTTTTCCTCTTCTTACCAGCACTTTAATGGATTCGTTGGGCCGCTGCAGCAGGGCTTTGTATACCTGCATATTCAGGGAAAGATTCTTGTCAACAGCAAGCACTTCGTCATCTACCTTGAATTTAGCTTTATCGGCAGGAGAGCCTTCAATCACATCTTCCACCATGATCTTTCCATTTACATAATAGATACCCAGTCCCGTATAGGCATAATCAAAGCTTTCATTAAAATGGGCATTGGGCGATAAATGTATTTCCCGGTTGGGATAATTAAGAATGATATTGAAACGGCGCAACAGGTCATTGCCCAGCAGTCCGCCGGTAAAAGGATAAGAAGTTACATTATAATCGTCTTTATATAAATACGTGGGCACCTGCCTGAATTTATACGGCCCGATCTTTAATTCTTTTACCAGGGTAAGCCGCATCTGCAGTTTTCCGCCCATGCCTTCGGCCTGTGTTACCACGGGTTTGCGTTTGGACAGCAGGATATTGCTGTCTTTGGCAAACTGTTCGCTCAATAAAAGGCAAAGGCCGGCGCCGGTATCAAAATAATAATTAAAGCCTAGCTTTCTCCTGTCTTTTACCGTAAGCCATTGAATAGGCAGGTTGGTAAAAGCCGGGTGCAGTAAGGTTCCTTCCCGGGGGTAGCCGATCTTACCGGGACTGTAAACTTCGATCATGCTGCTGTCGAAATTGATCTTGATGATATAACGGCTGAAGAAACTATAACCAATGATGCCGTCTACTTTCTCACCATAAACACTGCTCAGTACTTCATAATCATTTACGTGAAAGTTGAGGTGATCTACTTTTAGCCCCGGCAGAAGAAGTGTTCTGTCGAAGGCAAAAGAAACCTTTCTTACCCCGCCAATGCCCGTGATGCTGGTATCGGTTGCCCGGATGGGTATCTTGAAATCCTCGCAGGTGGCCGAATCAAGGGAGATACCCCCGCTGCCGGTGTCTAATATAAAATTCAGGCTGTCGGGTATGTCGGCAAATTTTGCATGAACAACCATTACGCCCCCACTGAACTGGTGAAAGGGAAAGCGGGTGATAAACTTTGCTTCCGGTTGCGGCAATAATTCCTGTGCCCTTGCTTCAGGCAGCAGGAAGAAAATTAAAATGGTATAGCAAAGCTTTCTCATATCGCTTTTCGAATTTACAACCTAT
>DAOLIP010000185.1:0-3690 GCA_035328475.1 Ferruginibacter sp. | reverse complement strand
CGGCCAGGCCACCAGCAAGTCCAGATCGCTGTCGTCGCGGTCGGCACCGCGCGCTGCCGAGTGCCGTTCTTTTTATAGGGGGTCAGTTCGGGTGAATGAGGATCCAGCTCGGTTACCAGTACATCAATATCCTTTGTTTCGCAAACGCGGATGCGCTGAACGGTATTCAGTTTTTCGGCAATGGCCAGCGATACCACTTTTGAGGAAGACTCGATCATGGCCCTTTTAACCTGTACCACTTCCCAGTCATTATCCGTTAATCCCTGTTTCGCATCCAATGCATTGGTGCCCAGGAAACAGATATCCGCTTTTATCTGCCGGATCCTGGTAATAGCTTCTCCACCCACGGTTATCTGCGAGCTCTTGGATAATTTATCACCGATCATGATGATCTCAATATTGGGATGATGCATATATTCCAGTGCAGCAGGTAAACTCCCGGTAATGAATGTTGCACGAAGGTTCTCGGGTAATGCTTTTGCCAGTTCGATGATGGTAGTACCGCCGGTGGTGGATACAAACATCCCATCCTGTATCAGGCTTGCAGCTTTCTGTGCAATTCCTTTCTTGCTCTCCAATGCATATACTTTAGACGAATTGAAGGAACTGTGAAAGGATTTGGAAAGAGCCCCGCCATGCACTTTGATGAGCTTGCCATGATCGGCCAGTTCCTGCAGGTCCCTGCGGATGGTATCTTCCGACACATTGATGCCCTCGCTGAGATCGCCCACCAATACCCGGTTATGCAGGTTCACATTATGAAGAATAAAAGCCTGGCGTTCTTTTTTTAGCATAGCATCGGTGATGAAACTGTTGAACCCCAAGATATAAACAATTATCAGCGCCTGCAAAATATTGCACATTATTTTACATTAAATTGCAGAAAGCCGTACAACGGCTGTACAATGAATAAAAACATCGAAAAACTTTACCGGGTCGCCGGTAAACCGGCCAGGCTTATCGTTGGTTTAATGAGCGGCACTTCTGTCGACGGGCTGGATGTGGCCCTTTGCCGGATCGAAGGAAATGGATTGACTACAAAACTTTTACTGCTGCAATTTGAAACTGTTTCTTTTGATGCTGATATGAAAGCAGCAGTGAGATCGGTTTTCAGTAAAAAAAATGTTAACCTGGAAAAGCTCACCATACTGAACCCGTGGATAGCGATGCAGCACGCAGCTATCGTAAACCGTTGTCTTAAGAAATGGAATGTACCTCCTGAAGAAGTTGATCTTATTGCAAGTCATGGGCAAACGATCTACCATGCACCGAAAAGCCTGCACAAACAATCAAAGTTCGGCAACGCTACCCTGCAGACCGGCGATGGCGATCACCTGGCCTTTGCCACAGGCATAATAACCATCAGCGATTTCAGGCAAAAGCATATTGCGGCAGGTGGCGAAGGTGCCCCGCTCGCTGTGTACGGAGATTACCTTCTGTTTGGCAAACAAGGCGAACACAGGATTCTCTTAAACATCGGCGGTATAGCAAACTTTACGTATTTGCCTTCGGATATGGACACATCGAAGATATTCAGTACGGATACCGGCCCGGGTAATACAATAATGGATGCTTATATGCAGCAACATGTGGATGGAAGGTCTTTCGATGAGAATGGAAAAGTTGCGGCTGCAGGAAAAATAAATGAGAAGCTGCTTGGGGAACTTAAAAAAAATGATTTCTTCGATCAGCCTTTTCCAAAAACAACAGGGCCCGAATTATTCAGCCTGGACTACCTGGCAAAAGCGCAATCCGTTTCAAACACCGGGCTGATCAGTAATGAGGATATGATGGCAACGCTCAACAGGTTTTCTGCAGATACCATCAGCGATGCAATAAAAAATGCAACAGGAAATTGCGGACAGGTATCTGTTTATGCAAGCGGAGGCGGCATACACAACCATGTTCTGCTTCAACAAATCAAATCTGAATTACCCAACTGCAGGTTTTACACTACGGCCCACCTGGAGATCAATCCCGACGCAAAAGAAGCGGTGCTTTTTGCCTTACTGGCCAATGAATGTGTAAGCGGAAATAATGATACCTGGGAAAAAGCAGCAAACGGCATGCCTGCCGTTTCAATGGGGAAGATCAGTTTTCCTTCTTAACGGCCTTCACAATACACTTTTAAACCATTCAACGCATCTTCATAGCCCTGGCCGGTTATTTTTTCAATAAAGATGCCGTAAAATTTTTCCCAGGGATACCATTTCAGCTTGATCAGTATATTCCATTCTGCCTGCACCTGGTTACTGTCGGCCAATGGCAATATCCTTATGGTATTTAAAACCGTATTCTCGCCTTCCCTTTCTATTGAAGCAGAAATGCTGTTCTCCGATCTTGAGGTGATGGTGATCGTATTTGTTTTATTTTTCGAGATCCATTGAGCGCTGTCATTACTGAACCGGATATGGGCCGAATCATTTTTAAAGACAGGTTGCCAGTTCTTCCAGTTGGAGAGGTTGTTTACCTGATCAAATACTTTTGCTGCACCGGCATGTATCACCACACCTCTTGATATCATTACTTTGGAAGGAATAAACAAAGAAAGAAGGGTTATGAAAACAAACAGGCCCACCAATGCAATTACAAAACCCTTTATTAAGCGTATGTTCATCTTATTCCCATTTAAATACTTTAACTGCTACAATATAAACCCCAATGCCCCATAATAATAATACACCTATTTCCATTCGTACATCCCAGAGATTCTGTCCTTCAAAAGCAACATTGCGCATGGCAGTATTCAGGTGCGTAAGCGGCATGGCTTTGGAAATGGGCTGTAACCATTTTGGGAAAGCTTCTATCGAAAAAAAAGTTCCCCCGATCAGAAACTGCGGCATGGTGATGAGGTTTGCAAAAGGAGGAATGGTACCCTCATTCTTTGCGAGTCCGCTTACAATAAAACCAAAACCCATAAATACCAGCAGTCCTATAAAACTAAGCACCAGCATTTCCATTAACGTCTGAAATCCGTGAACCAGGGTAAACCCGAAAAAATAACGGCCAGCAAGGATGATCACAATGGCAGTGATCATCTGGAAGATCACCCGGCTCAGGGCTTCTCCCAAAACAATATGTGTACGGCTTATCGGTGTGGCAAAAAAACGTTTTAATACCAGGGTATTCCGCAAACTAAAGAACATAAAAGCAACGCCGAATACACCGGAACTCAGTAATGAAAAGCCCAATTGCCCGGGAAGTATAAAGTCGATGGTCTTATACTCCCTCACCGTTTCAATTTCTACAGGCTTTGTGCCGGGCACGGCATAAGAAGGCCTGTCGGGGTATTTGCTGTTACTTACTTTATTGGAGATGGAATTGATAACCGATAACAACTGTGGCCATTTATCGTCACTTGCATTGGTACTGCTTAACTGGTAAGTAAATGCCGGTATTGCCTGGCCTGTTTTTATGATCTTCAAAATGCCCGCTACTCTTCCTTTAACAAGATTTGTTCGTAACTCTTTTTCATCGGCAAATGTTACGATCCGTATCCTGCTGCTTGCCTTAATGGAATCGTACAAGGCATTTGCCGTATCGCAGTTTTTATCCAGCACTAATTTATATACCGGAGCTCCACCCCCGTTTCCGATAAAACCAAAGACCAGGATAAAAATAAAAGGAAACACAAAACTGAAAACAACGGCCGAAGGGCTTCGGGATATGGCCCTCAGGCTTGCTTTGGTT
>DAOLIP010000184.1:0-3791 GCA_035328475.1 Ferruginibacter sp. | reverse complement strand
AAGATACTTACCCAACAGGTTGGCTTTGATCCACAGGATATCATTTTTGATCCCAACATCTTTGCCATAGCAACCGGGCTGGAAGAGCACAATAATTACGGCGTTGATTTTATTGAAGCCACCCGGGAAATAAAAAAACGGATGCCCCTCACTAAAGTAAGCGGCGGCGTAAGTAATCTTTCGTTTTCATTCCGCGGCAATGAGCATGTAAGGGAAGCCATGCACAGCGTATTCCTGTACTATGCCATCAAAGCCGGGATGGATATGGGCATTGTAAATGCAGGGCAACTGGTAGTGTATGATGAGATTGAACCGGGGCTGCGGCATTTATGTGAAGATGTGATCCTTAACCGGAATAACGATAACAACGAAGCCACAGAAAAATTAATTGCATTTGCAGAAACCGTAAAAGGAAGCGGCAAGGCAGAAGTGAAGAACGAAGCATGGCGAACAGGCACTGTGGAAGAAAGGCTGAAGCACTCCCTGGTGAACGGCATCACCGATTATATAGATGCCGATACCGAAGAAGCCCGGCAGAAATACGCTAAACCATTAGAAGTGATAGAAGGGCCGTTGATGGCAGGTATGGACGTGGTAGGCGATCTCTTCGGCAGTGGTAAAATGTTTTTGCCCCAGGTGGTGAAAAGCGCCCGGGTAATGAAAAAATCAGTGGCGGTACTTACTCCTTACATCGAGCAGGAAAAAGAAGACCGCAAACAGGCGCACCTGGCTGCCGGAACAGTGAATGAAGAGTCGGCAGGCGCTGCAAAGATCTTATTGGCCACCGTAAAAGGCGATGTACACGATATCGGAAAAAATATTGTGGGTGTGGTGCTTGGTTGCAATGGTTATGAAATTAAAGACCTGGGTGTAATGGTTCCTGCCGATAAAATACTGGATGAAGCGGAAAAATTCTGCGCCGATATAATCGGCTTATCCGGGCTCATCACTCCTTCCTTAGATGAAATGGTGCATGTGGCCCACGAAATGAAAAGGCGTAACATGAAACAGCCCCTGCTCATTGGCGGAGCTACCACATCACGGATGCATACAGCGGTGAAGATAGCTCCGCAATACGATAAGGGCGTGGTACATGTACTGGATGCTTCCCGGAGCGTTACGGTTGCAGGTAATTTATTAAATGATGAACAAAAGGGTGGTTTTTTAAGTGATGTCAAAACCGAGTACCAAAAACTGAAAGAAGATTTTGAAAATAAAAAACCGGTCAAGCAGTATGTAACTTTGACCGATGCACAAAAGAATGCCGCTAAGATCAACTGGCCATATTATCAACCGGTGGCTCCTTCTTTTACCGGTGCAAGGCAATTTGAAGACTACGACCTGAATGAAATAAGAAGGTATATCGATTGGCAACCCTTCTTTATTGCCTGGGAACTGCACGGAAAGTTTCCGCAGATACTGAGTGATGAGAAAGTAGGTGTGGAGGCAACCAAACTTTACAACGATGCCAATGCATTGCTGGATAAGATCGTTGCAGAAAAATGGCTGACCGCAACAGGCGTTGTTGGCTTCTGGCCTGCCAATAAAACGGCGCCCGACTCAGTTGATGTATTATCAAATGACGGTGTTGTAAAACTGGAATTCCTTCGTCAGCAAATAAAGAAAGCTGAAGGACAACCCAATTTATCATTAGCAGATTTCATTGCGCCTGCTGAAGAAAATATCCAGGACCATATCGGCGCTTTTTCGGTTACCATCAAGGGCATTGAAGAGCATATCAAACGTTTTGAATCGCAGCACGACGATTATAATAAGATCACGCTGCAGGCGCTGGCCGACCGTTTGGCCGAAGCGTTTGCCGAATGCCTGCACGAAAAAGCAAGAAAAGAACTGTGGGGATATGAGAAGAATGAGCAGCTCAGCAATGAACAACTCATCAAAGAAGAATATACCGGCATACGCCCGGCACCTGGTTACCCTGCCTGCCCGGATCATACAGAGAAGTACAAACTTTTTAAATTACTGGGCGGCGAAACAACAACCGGCATACATCTTACCGAATCGCTGGCTATGTACCCCGCAGCTTCGGTTTGCGGCTGGTATTTTGCCAATCCCGAGAGTAAATACTTTGGCGTAGGTAAGATCAATAACGATCAGTTGAAAGATTATGCAGGCCGGAAAGGGATGAGTATAGATGAAGCCACCAGGTGGCTGCGGCCAATTTTAGAGTAGCGTTACTCTTTTTCAAACTGGGCTTTCATTTCCTGCGCATTTTTGGCATCATTTACTCCTTTTATTAAAAACACGATCACGGCTATTTTAAAGATCAGTCCGCCAAAGATGGTTGCGGGTTCAATAATGGCATTCACCAGGATAAAGATCCCAAACAATATTAACCCGCCAACGATGGCATAATACGGTTTTTTCTTTGTCCAGAACCCCAGGGCTATAAAGCCTCCGATGTAAACCGTCCACAGCATATAGTCCAGCCACATCACTTCTATATCAAATGGATATTTAGAGAACAGGATCAGCGCATTTAATAACAAAATACCGGCAGCAATAAAAAGCGTATTCCTCGCCTGGCGGATATGTTTGTCGTATCCTTCCATAGAAAATTCTTCCTTGCCGAAAATGGTTTCGGAAGGATTGGCAGGGTCCTGTTGACTGTCTTTTGGCGAAAGTTCGTTGCTGTTCTCCATGATTTATTTTTAACAATGATAATTTAAAATAGATTATTTGTCAACTTCTTTCTGCCCGGTCTGCTAAGGTATCAGGCTAGCCGGTTCAGTTCAAGCCGGTTTATGATATTAAATACAAGCAGGATGGTGAGAAAGTAATTCCTGATCTCTTCTTTATCACGCAGTCCCTTCTTAGGCGGCTCCAGCAGGTTCTCGTCAAAAGGCACGGCGATATAACATTTGCCCGCTACAAAAGAAAAAACGATATCCCTTCCAAGTTTCTCTTTGATGAGTAATATATGGTCCATCATATGATACGACAGGATCAGCGATGCTTCATCTACATTGGTGGTGTATACAGAATAGTGCCTGTCAAATGCATCATGGTTGGTGTTTACTCTTTGCACCTGCGGCAGCGGGAACAGGCGGTAATATTCATCGGCCATACTTGCCGGCAATTGCGGATTTCCCTTTGTCCATAAGTAAGTACCTCCGGCAAATGAACTGTTTATCCGGGCACAAAAGAACAGTCCTTTAAAAATATAATTCACGCCGGTTGCATCTTCGATCCATGATTTGACCTCGGAACAATGGAACGAAAGGCCGTTGTAAATACTCTCCCAGTAGTCATCGCCGTCAAAATGAGTGAACCGGCGGCGATATAAGCCGCTCGCTTTGTATTCTTTCTTCGAAATAAATCCCATGGGTTTATAAACAGCAGCAGGATATATATATGTTATGATGGGACCGATGATCTTTTCCTTAAAATCATCAATATACCGGTCGGAGTATTTTGCCGAAAAATAAACCCCGGTGATGCACATGATGAGCATGGCAACGGCGAGTATGTGCCCGGTGGAGAGCAGCCTGGCATAATACATGAAAAAACTGATGAAGGCGCCGGCGCCGGTGAACCAGGTAAAGCGTTTCCAATTGGAGGCAGCCGACTCGTCGTTGTCAAGCTCATCCAGGTTCGGCTGTATCTTCAGTTTATAAAAATCCTCAAAATTCTTTATCTCATCCATAATGCTGCATTGAATTTATTTCTTTTTTGTAACTATGCATTGTTAATATTCACCACCCATGCGTATCATCTCGTATAATGTAAACGGCATACGTGCCGCCATGAAAAAAGGATTTATAGACTGG
>DAOLIP010000183.1:0-3855 GCA_035328475.1 Ferruginibacter sp. | reverse complement strand
GAGAGCTGTTAAAAATCTGGTATCCTGTGTCCGGCTGTTATACCGGTAATCCAAATAACAACGGCTTATTGTTTTACCTTATTGCTGAAAACCCGGATTAAAATGGTAGTTTATATACAGGATAAGTATGCAAAAAACAAATAGAGTGCTTTTACCCGATCGGGTAGGTAAAAACACGGGCACTACAGCAAATACCCGGATTATAATTCTTTCTAAACTGTGCATAACTAACTGTTTCACTGTAAAAAATCAAATTTTTTGAATGGTTCATTCCATTATATTTGCCGTCTGACTAAAAACATAGAAAAAAGTGCGTTTAAAGAGTCTCGAAATCAAAGGATTTAAAAGTTTTGCCGATAAAACCGTACTCAATTTTGACGAAGGAATAACCGGGGTAATAGGCCCCAATGGCTGTGGAAAAAGCAATATCGTCGACAGCATCCGCTGGGTGATCGGGGAGCATAAGATCAGTAACCTGCGTAGTGAAAACCTCGAAAGCCTGGTGTTCAATGGTTCAAAAACCCGCAGCGCCAGCGGCCTTGCCGAAGTGAGCCTTACGTTTGAAAATACCAAGAACCTTCTTCCCACCGAGTTCAGTACCGTAACCATCACCCGCAAATACTATAAAAGCGGGGAGAGTGAATACCGCCTCAACGATGTGGCCTGCCGCCTCAAAGATATTCACAACCTGTTCATGGATACCGGTGTAAGCAACGACAGCTATGCCATCATTGAACTGGGCATGGTAGACGATATCATCAAAGACAAAGAGAACAGCCGCCGCCGTATGCTGGAACAGGCTGCGGGCATTTCCATTTATAAAACAAGAAAGAAAGAAGCCAAATTAAAACTGGATGCAGCCGAACAGGACCTGGCCCGTATCGAAGATCTTCTTTTCGAGATCAATAACCAGTTGAAGAGTTTAGAAAGCCAGGCAAAAAAAGCAGAGAAGTATTTCGAAATAAAAAAAGAATATAAGGAAGTAAGTATTGAACTGGCCAAAGCGGCACTGGAAGGTTTCAACATCACATACCACGACCTGAATGAAAAACAAAAGGCGGAAGTAGATAAACGTATTGAACTGGAAACCGCTATTGCTAAAGAAGAAGCGTTGCTGGAACAGGAAAAACTGGAACTGGTAGAAAAAGAAAAAGCCCTGCAGCAGATGCAGCACGCATTCAACGATATGCTGGATGCCGTTCGCAGTAAAGAAAATGATAAGAGTTTAACAGGCCAGCGTCTTCAATATTTAAAAGAAAGAGAAAGCGGGTTGAATGAATTTTTGCAGAAAGCAGGCGGGCAATTGAGCGGACTGGATGAAAGCATACAGTTCACCAGTAAGCAGATCGAAGAAGATGAGATTCATTTAAAGGATTTTGAACTAAAACTGGCTGAGTTAAAAAACACGGTAGAAGAGAAGCGCCGGGTATTTGACGAGAAACGCAGTTATATCGATGAACTGCGAAGGGAGAACCAGGCCATTCAGCGTAACCAGTTTGAAGCGGAGAAAAAAGTGGCGGTTGCCGATACATCCATCCTTAACCTGCAACGAACCATCAACCAGGTACAGGAAGAAAAAGCGCATCGCCAGTTGCAACTGCAGCAATTAGAACCCGAGAAAAAACAGAAAGAAGAAGAACTGGAGCAAAAGAAAGCAAGTCTGCAACAATTGCAGGAACACCACGAATTCACCAAGGAGCAGATATTACAGACGCAGAATAAAATGGAAGGTCTGCGTAACGACCTGGCCAGCGAAAGCCGAAAATTAGACAGCCGTAAGAACGAACACGACCTGCTGAAGAGCCTGATCGATTCGATGGAAGGCTATCCTGAGAGCGTGAAATTTTTGCACAACAATCCACAGTGGAACCATACGGCACCCTTGTTAAGCGACATTATTTATGTGAAGGAAGAATACCGTGCGGCAGTGGAGAATGTACTGGAGCCCTACCTGAACTATTATGTGGTTAACAACCTGGAAGAAGGATTACAGGCCATTCACCTGCTGGATGAAAATAAAAAAGGAAAGGCCAATTTCTTTTTACTGGATAAGTTCACCGAATTCATCGCCCAGCACCAGCCGGATGGCACCATGCCTGCCTTGAGTGTGGTGGAGATCGATGGTAAATACGCCAACCTGGCCAAACACCTGCTGGGTAATGTATTCATTGCTGAAAACGATGATGCCCTCCGCAACAGCAACGGCTCGGTGGTACTGGAAAAAACAGGCAAGTATGTAAAAGGGAAATATTCACTTACCGGCGGAAGCGTTGGTTTGTTTGAAGGAAAGAAAATAGGCCGGGCAAAGAACCTGGAAAAACTGATTGAAGAGATCGACGCACAGGAGATCGTGGTAAATGCATTGAAAGCAACCATTCAAAGCCATCACAATGATGTGATCGCCTACAATGAGCAGCTGAAAGAAAATGCCATCAGGCAAACACAGGGCGATATCAATAACCTGATCAACTTAGTGTTCTCTTTGCAAAACAAAATAGAGAACCTGCACCACCTGGAAGAAACCAGTGCCAGCCGGTTGACCGAACTGCAGCAGCAACTGGAATCAAATCATTCAGAGATTGCAAGCACCCGGACCATGCTTGACCAGTATAATTCGCAATTGAAGGAATTAACGGATAAAGTACAGCTGGTAGAACAGGATTATGCATCGGCAGAACAGGAATACAATACCGCCACCAACAGTTTCAATGAGGGCAACCTGCATTTTGCCAAGCAACAAAGCAAGATCGCTTCGCTGAAGCAGGAATTTGAATTCAAGAGCAACCAGCTGAACGATCTGAAACTGCAGATAGAAAGCAGCAATGCACAACTAAGTGAAGCGGCCGCCAGCATCAATGAAACGGCGGAAAAACTGAAAGAACTGGAAACACTTGTCATCAGTATGCTTCATGATAAGGAAGCGGAAGAAAAGAAACTGAATGAGGCCGACCAGGCTTATTACAACCTGCGTAATGTATTGGCAGAAAAAGAAAGTGAGCTACGCCTGAAGCATAAATCGAAGGAAGGTATTGATACGCTCCTTAACGAGATCAAAGACAAGCTCACCGATCTTAAACTGCAACTGGCAGGAATGAAGGAAAGGCTCAACGTGGAATTTAAAGTTGACCTGGATGAGATCATTGACGAGCCGCGTACAACGGATACACCGCTGGAAGAACTGAAAGAAAAAAATGAACGGCAACGCAAGCGCCTGGAAAATATCGGGGAGATAAACCCCACAGCGATAGAAGCATATACTGAAATGAAGAAGCGGTATGATTTTATCCTGGAGCAAAAGAATGATCTTGTTACGGCCAGGGAAAGCCTGATGCAAACCATACAGGAAGTGGAAGCTACGGCCAACCAGCAGTTCCTGGATACCTTTAACCAGGTAAGAGAGAATTTCCAGAAAGTGTTCAAGGCATTGTTTACCGAAGACGATACGGCCGACATGATCATGGTTGACCCGGAGAATCTTGCCGATACCGCTATTGATATTGTGGCCAAACCAAAAGGCAAACGTCCTTCTTCGATCGGGCAGTTGAGTGGGGGAGAGAAGACACTAACCGCAACGGCACTATTATTCGCCATCTATCTTATAAAACCGGCGCCATTTTGTATACTGGATGAGGTGGACGCCCCGCTGGATGATGCCAACGTAGGAAAGTTCACGCAGATGATCAAAAAGTTCAGCGAGAACAGCCAGTTCATCATTGTTACGCACAATAAGATGACGATGAGTGCTGTGGATGTTATCTATGGCGTTACCATGCAGGAAGCCGGGGTGAGTAAGCTGGTGCCGGTGGATTTCAGAAGCCTCAATTAATTAAGAATTAAAAATTAAGAATTAAAAAT
>DAOLIP010000182.1:0-3908 GCA_035328475.1 Ferruginibacter sp. | reverse complement strand
GGTGAGGGAATTACCGGCTGGCAGTGTGGTGGTGGCTCATTTTTTTGGGCCATACGACCTGATGTCGCAGGGATACGATGCTATTAAAGAATGGATGAAGATGAATAAAAAATCTTCGGCAGGCGCTCCTTACGAAATCTACATGACCGATCCCGTAGACAAGAACGGGAAACCGCTTGATCCGTACAAAGTGCAAACGGATATTGTTTTTCCTGTAAAATAAAATTACTATTACCGTTCCCGATGAAGAGATGCTTCGTGCCTCAGCATGACAGGGATCCTTTCATCATCCCTTCATGATGCTATCAGTAAGTTTCAGGTAAATGTATTTTAACCGGGGATAGTTTGCCAGCAGGCGGAGGTGTTTATCCAGCGTGAATACATCATTACGAATAGCAGGCCCGGTTTGTACCGATGCCGGTGAATGATGTTCTGTTCTTACTGCCGTTTCTTTTATCAGTGGCGCCAGCAGTTTGAAATCAATATTCTCTTTTTCACAAAACTCTTCGGCCAATGCATACAAATGATTGGTGAAATTACTTACGATCACCGCAGCCACATGCAGTTTAAGCCGCTCTTCATCCGACGCCTTGGCCACTTTACCCGATAATGTTTTAGCAAAATCTTCTGCCAGTGTGATCGTTTCATCCGAATTACCATCAACAAGAAAAGGAATATCTTCTTGGTATTCCATCTCTTTGCGCAGACTTTGCAATGGATAAAGCACTCCGTAATTGACCGAGATATTTTTCAGCACATCTTTAGGTACGGAGCCGGCAGTATGCAGTATGAGTTTATTACCGATGTGGAATGATTTGTTCAGCTCATACAAAGCGCTGTCGCTTACTGCCACTATGTACACATCGGCATTCTTATCCACCGTGTCGCTGCTTCCGGAATAAAGACAATGCAGTTCATCTGCCAATGCCTTTGCATGATCGATATTGCGGCTAACCACCTGCACCACCTGGTGACGGCTTTTGTTCATAATGCGGCCCATTACCGTAGCCACATTACCCGAACCGATTATTACAACCCTCATACCCTATCTTTGATTTGTAATGAAACTGGTACAAAGATTAGCCATTGGCTACATACGAACCAAATTTAAATTGCTGAGCCTTGGTTCAAAAAAAAGAACGGCCAGGCAGGCTTTTACCTTGTTCTGCACACCTTATATACGCTCAAAGAATAAGGCCCGTCTTCAAAATGCCCAGCCGCTGAGTTTTAATTTGGGCGACACAAGGATCAACGGTTACCGCTGGAATCACCCGCAACCAAAAAAAGTGCTCATCTTACATGGCTTTAATTCGGCAGCATACAAATTTGCCGATTACGCCCAGTCCTTATCAGAAAAAGGATACGAGGTATTAGCCTTTGATGCACCCGCCCACGGCAACAGCGGCGGAAAAACAACGAATGCTGTTGTATACAGCGATATGATAAAGGAAGTAGCCGCACGCTTTGGCCCCATCAACAGTTTTTTGGCCCACTCCTTCGGAGGCATCGCCTTAAGCCTTGCCCTGGAAGAAATGAAACACAGCCCGGAAACAAAAGTGGTGTTCATTGCCCCGGCCACTGAAACAACAACGGCCGTTGACATCGCCTTCAAAATGCTGGGATTGAAAGACGAAAAAGTACGGAATGAGTTTGACAATATTATATATAAGGTAAGCGGTAAGAAAACAGAATGGTTTTCCATACGCCGGGTAATGCATAAAATTAAAGCAAACGTGCTTTGGGTACATGATGAAGAGGATGAGATCACTCCCTGGGCCGATGCGGCAAAAGTGAAAGAAGACAACCATCCGCATATTAATTTCGTTATCACAAAAGGATTGGGACACCAGAAAATTTACCGCGATGACGCAATAAAAAACACCGTCATTGAGTTCATGTAGAGCGTTAAAAAACCGTTGCATTCACCACGAATTATTTTGATTTTTCAATTTTGACCTAATATTGCAGTAAAACCTGCCGCTGACCGCATGTAAATACTTCAGCAAACAACAAGGTCATCGGGCCTTGGACCATAACTGCTGAAATGCTTTACCGGCGCAGGATACAAAACAAATACTACAAGCACAATATGGCTAAAAACCTGTTAATCGTGGAGTCGCCGGCAAAAGCCAAAACGATTGAATCCATCCTGGGAAAAGACTTTACCGTGAAGAGCTGCTTCGGGCACATCCGTGACCTGGAGAAGAACGATATGGGCATTGACCTGAATAATAATTTCAAGCCTACATATATAGTACCTGCCGATAAGCAACGGGTAGTGAATGATCTGAAAAGTCTTGCCAAAAAAAGTGACACCGTTTGGCTGGCATCGGATGAGGACCGTGAGGGAGAAAGCATCAGCTGGCACCTGGCCGAAGTGCTGGGGCTGGATCCAAAAACAACCAAACGGATCGTGTTTCACGAGATCACCAAACCGGCCATTCAAAGTGCCGTGCAAAATCCCCGTACCATTGATATGAACCTGGTGAATGCCCAGCAGGCACGCCGGGTGGTGGACAGAATTGTGGGTTTTGAATTAAGCCCTGTTCTCTGGAGAAAAGTGGGCGCCACCGGCGGACTGAGCGCCGGGAGGGTACAGAGTGTTGCCGTTAAATTAATTGTAGAAAAAGAAAGGGAGATCAACCAGTTTGTTCCGGTAAGCAGTTTTAAACTGGAAGCATTTCTGGCTGCCACCGACCTCAATAACAAAACGGTCATCTTCAAAGCGGAAGGAGACAAGTATGCTAAGGAGGAAGACGCCGCAAAATTCTTACAGAGTTGCATCGGTGCAAAATATACCGTAAGAGATATCCAGGTTCGCCCGGGCAAACGTACACCGGCAGCCCCTTTCACCACTTCCACGTTACAACAGGAGGCCAGCCGTAAACTGGGCTATGGCGTAAGCAAAACCATGTTGCTTGCACAAAAACTTTATGAAAGCGGTAAGATCACTTATATGCGTACCGACAGTGTGAACCTGAGCAATACGGCCATGGATGCCATAACTGCCGAAATAAAAAGCAGCTACGGTGATAAATACCTGCAGGTAAGAAAGTATAAGAATAAGAACGAGAGCGCACAGGAAGCGCATGAAGCCATTCGCCCCACGTACATGGAGAACAAATCGGTGGGAGATCCCGATCTGAACCGTTTATACGAACTGATCTGGAAACGTACCATCGCTTCGCAGATGAGTGATGCCGAACTGGAAAAAACAACCGCTAAAATAAATATCAGTACCAATAACGAAGACCTTACCGCCAGCGGTGAAGTATTGAAGTTTGACGGTTTTTTAAAAGTATATTTAGAGGGAACCGATGATGATGATAATGAAGGAAGCGACGAAAGCCGCCTGCCTGATCTTACCGTTGGACAGGAGCTTGCTTTTCAAAGCATGACTGCCACCGAACGTTTTACCAAACATGCAGCAAGATATACAGAAGCCTCGCTGGTAAAGAAACTGGAAGAGCTGGGTATCGGCCGCCCCAGTACCTACGCCCCCACTATCTCTACCATCATCAAACGTAATTATGTAGAGAAAAAAGACAAGGAACCCGTGAAACGGGATTTCCGGATATTGAAACTGCAGAACGATAACGTTGCAAAGATCACCGAGCAGGAAAATACCGGTGCCGAAAAATCAAAACTTTTTCCTACCGATCTTGGCCTGGTGGTGACTGATTTTTTGAACCAGCATTTTGAACAGGTGATGGATTATTCCTTTACCGCCGAAATTGAAAAAGAATTTGACGAGATAGCCGATGGCCGTATGAAATGGAACCAGATGGTGGGTAATTTTTATGCGCCCTTCCACGATGGTGTGGAGCATACATTGGAAAATGCAGAACGGGCTGTTGGCGAAAGAATATTAGGAACCGATGCCGCCACGGGCAAGACTGTGATGGCCC
>DAOLIP010000181.1:0-4006 GCA_035328475.1 Ferruginibacter sp. | reverse complement strand
GAACTGCCGACCTTCGGGTTATGAATCCGATGCTCTAACCAGCTGAGCTACCCCGACATCGGGGCGCAAATATAGGCCATTTCATTAAAATTTTAATGCTTATGCGCTTAGAAGTTGTTCAATACGCTCAGAAACTTTTTCGGCACTGGGCAACATGGCCTGTTCCAATATGGTATTCATCGGCACGGCCGGTAAATTCATGGCGCCCAGCACTTCCGCCGGTACGTCCATATATTGAAAACAGGCTTTTGAAATTCTTCCGGCCAGTGCTTCGGCAAAAGAATTATTCTGCTGCTCCTCGGTAAGGATCAAACATTTTCCATGCTTTTTTACCGTGGCAAAAACAAGCTCTTCATCCAATGGGAATAAAGTACGCAGGTCGATCACTTCTACACGGCCGGGGAAATTTTTAGCCGCCGCTTTTGCCCAATATACCCCCATGCCGTAGGTGATCACACAGCAGCTCTCTCCTTCTTCCACACAATCATCATCTGCCTGTAAAACAATATTTCCTTTACCTAACGGAATAATATAATCCCTGGATGGCTCAACCGTTTTTGCTTCTTCCGTACCCGGAACCTTACTCCAGTACAAACCTTTATGCTCCAGCATCACTACGGGGTTGGGATCGAGGAAGGCGGCTTTCAGCAACCCTTTCATATCGGCCGCATTGCTTGGGTAAACAACCTTAATGCCTTTGATGGAAAGCAAGGTTGTTTCCACACAGCCGCTGTGGTACGGTCCGCCGCCGCCATAAGCGCCCACGGGTACCCGTATCAATGTCTGCACCGGGAATTTCCCGCAACTGAGGTAACAGCTCTTCGATATTTCTGTTACCAGTTGATTCAACCCCGGGTAAATATAATCGCCAAACTGAACTTCCACGATCGGCTTCAACCCCGTGGCACACATACCAACCGTTGAACCGATGATATACGCTTCCTGTATGGCCGTATTAAATACCCGGTGATCGCCAAACTGTTCGGCCAGTGTTGCTGCTTCTCTGAATACACCGCCCAGTCGTCGCCCCACATCCTGTCCGTACAACAACGCTTCCGGAAAATCTTCCATGATCTCCCGGATGGCAAACAGGGCGGCATCCACCATCAAAACTTTTTCTTTATTGGCAGGACTTCTCTCTCCCACTTCATCGGTGATTTGTGTGGGAGCAAAAACATGATCGCCAACCGTACCGGCATCCGGCTCAGGTGCTGCAACCGCTCCCTGGAAATGATGCGCTGTTTCTTTGGCGGCTTCTTCTTCCATATAAATTAAATGCTCTTCGCTGATACCGATCTCCAGCAATTTCCTGCGGAGTTTTGGACCGGGGTCATCCAATGCATGTTTGGCAAGGTCTTCTTCGGTACGATAGAATTCCTTCCGTACCCCACTGGTATGATGACCGAGCAACGGCACTCTCGCATGCACCAGGAAGGGATGACGTTCCCTCCGCACTTCCTCCACCACATTCTTCATCACATCATAGCTCTGCAAAAAATCGCTGCCATCAATGCTGATGCGTTTTATTCCTTTGAACCCCTTCACCATTTCATTGGCATTGGTTGTTCTTGCTTCTTCGGAAGTTACACTGATGCCCCAGCCGTTATCCTGCACCAGGTAAACGATGGGCAACTGGTGCAGGGCAGCAAACTGGAATGCTTCACTTACTTCTCCTTCCGTAACCGATGCATCTCCGAGTGAACAGACCACAACCGGCAGTTCGCCGTTTGTACCTCTTTTTAATTTATCCGACCGGATCCTTTCTAAAAATTTTATGCCCTGTGCAATACCTGTAGTTGGTATGGCCTGCATTCCCGTGGCGCTGCTTTGATGAATGATATTGGGTTTATCGTCGCCCCGGTAATTGGGATGCGAATAATATTCCCTGCCGCCGGTGAATATGTCGTTGCCCTTTGCCAGCAACTGCAGCATCAGTTCGTAAGGCGAAAACCCAAGGCCCAGCAACAGGCTTTCATCCCGGTAATAGGGGCTCACATAATCGCAGGGTAATAACTGGAAGGCGGTGGCCAGTTGAATGGCTTCGTGGCCGCGGCTGGTGGAATGTACGTACCTGCAAACGGGCCGGTTCTCTTCATAAGTTGTCGCCATCACTTTTGCCTGGCACATCAGCCGGTAAGCCCTTAATAAAATCTCGGTGTCAATCATTTAAAATAGCAGCATCAGGATGAAAAAATAGATATGCCTGACGATAGCCAGGTTCCGGCCAAAGGTATAAAATAAAAAATCGCTGATGGGTGAACCAGCGATATATAAAATAGCTAAAATGCAATGGATTATTTCACTTCAATGTTCAGCAGCGGCTGGTTGTCGATAAAGCCTTCCAGCACATCTCCCACCACGGCTTCACCCACACCCGCCGGGGTTCCGGTAAAGATGAGGTCGCCGATATTCAGCGAAAAATAACCGGAGATATTTTCAATGATCTTTTCAAAACTGAAGATCATCTGCGAAGAATTGGCCTTTTGCACCAGCTCCTTATTTTTTAATAACGAAAAATTAATGCTCTTCCGGTTGAAGTCGGGCGTAAGTTCAATGAATTTACCCAGCACGGCAGAGTTGTCAAACGCCTTTGCCTTTTCCCAGGGCAACCCTTTCTTTTTCAGTTCATCCTGTATGTCCCGTGCGGTAAAATCAATACCTACCGTTACGGCATCGTAGTAGTTGGGTGCATGCTTTTCCTGGATGTATTTTCCGTTCTTGCAGACACGTAAAACAATTTCGCATTCGTAGTGCAGTTCGTTGGTGAATTCGGGGTAATAAAAAGGAGTATGACTTTGCAGCAAGGCACTCTTCGGTTTCATAAATAAAACCGGCTCATCGGGTATGTCATTACCCAGTTCTTTCGCATGATCAGCATAATTTCGGCCTACACAAATGATCTTCATTACACGTTTTGTTTAAGGTATTGCGGTTCAGCCACGAATATAGACAAATAGGATAAAAAAAACAATTATGTACCAGAATCCGGAGAAACCGAAGCATCAGGGCTTTACCGACATATTATTATATAGTGCCATTGCCTGCCCGATACCTGCGGAGACGAAGGTTTCAATAACGTCCATACACTTATCTATCTTCAATTTTACCTGGATTTCTTCCTCCTTTCGCCACTTTCCCAGCACAAAATCGGCCTGCATACCTTTGGGGTACTGGTTGCCGATACCAAACCTCAGCTTGGGATACTTATCCGTGCCCAGGATGTTCTCAATATCCTTTAGCCCGTTGTGCCCCCCGGCACTGCCTCCCGGCCTCAGCCGGATCTTATCCAGCGGCAGGGCAATATCATCCACCACGGTAAGGGTATTTTCGAGCGGAACCCTGGCCTTATCCATCCAGTATTTAAACGCCCGGCCACTAAGGTTCATATAAGTGGTAGGACAAATGCAGACTATATTTTTTCCTTTAAACTTTACTTCGGCCATATTAGCAAGCCGCTCCACTTCAAAACTTCCCTTGTGCTTCATCACAAAAGTATTGAGCACATCAAACCCGATATTATGCCTGGTATTGGCATACTCAGCCCCGATATTACCCAAACCAACAAGAAGGAATTTAGACATAGAACAGTTAATGGTTAATGGTGAACCGTATGTGATAATTATTAATAAAAGAATGTTCCGCTTCTCAATTCACTATTAACGATTAACATCTAACATCTGCTGCAGATCGGCTTCTGTTTTTACCAATACATCCCTGGCCTTGCTTCCCTGGTTGCCGCCTACTATTCCTGCCGCTTCCAGCTGGTCCATTAAACGGCCGGCCCGGTTATACCCCAGCTTCATCCGGCGCTGCAACAAAGAAGTGCTTCCCACCTGGCTGGCAACAATAAGCCGGGCTGCATCTTCAAACAGGGGATCCTTATCGCCCAGGTCAAAATCCTTACCCTCCATTTCTTTTTCATCAATGTATTCGGGTAATAAAAAAGCCTGGGGGTACCCACGTTGCTCACCAATGAAGTCAACGATCTTGTCTACTTCGGGTGTAT
>DAOLIP010000180.1:0-4121 GCA_035328475.1 Ferruginibacter sp. | reverse complement strand
CATTATAATAAGGAAACAGGTCGTTCTGGTGATCCATGAAAAAATCGGTCAGGATATATCCTTTGGGTAAACTGAGCGTTGCTTTTTCGGCATTGGTGATGTTCACCTGGTAAAGATTATTCTTTACCTGCCCGAAGTCATTTTGTTCTTCCCGCACGTCGATACCCAGGTCGTGCAGTCTCTCTTTATCAAGATAATCGCCATCGGGTACCTGCAAAAGGTAGTAGCGTTGCGATTGAGGAAAGACTTCTCCCGGGGCGCCATTCACCAGCAATTTGCCATTTACGATCTGGATGGTATCGCCGGCAATACCTACGCACCGTTTAATGAAATTCTCCCGTTTATCAACCGGCCGGGTAGTAATGATGTTGCCGTAATCCTGCCAAACCTTTTCCCGCCCCATCTGTCGTACGGCTTCATAGTAGGTAACACGACTACCGAAATTCACTTCATCATTGATCAATGTATCATTAACCGGGAAGTTGAAGACCACCGCATCGTTCCGTTTTACCGGGCTGGCAAACCAGCGGGTATAAGGAATATGCACCCACTCCACATACGATTTGGTATTTAAGAAGGGAATGGTATGATGCATAAAGGGCATCGCAATAGGTGTGTTGGGTAAGCGGGGGCCGTAGGTTGATTTACTGACGAACAGAAAATCATTCACCAGCAATGTTTTTTCCATGGAAGGCGTGGGAATGGTATACGCTTCAAAAACAAATGTGCGGATGAGCGTGGCAGCTACGATAGCGAATACGGCTGCATCCACCCATTCCCTAACAGTCGATTTTTTATAATGCTTCACACCTTCGGGTCCGATATACCTTGTTTTACTGCTGAAGCCCACATAAGCCGGGTAAAGGCCTGCACTGAAAACCGTAGCCGCATGCTGGTAAAATTTGAATTTGTTGAAGAGCTTGATGAATTCGATCAATATAACCAGGGAAAAGAACCAGCCTGCAATAGGAACGAACTGGGCAAAGAACCACCACTTTGGTTTTTTAGCCACTTCCAGCATTACCCAGGTATTATAAAAAGGTATGAGGGCTTTCCATCCGGGCTGACCTGCCTTTATAAATAATTTGTACAGCCCAATTGAGGGAAGTATCACCAGTAATACTGCTATTAACAGTAAAACCGTAATCTGACTTGAATCCATTTAATGTAGAATTTTTTGCGTGCCAAAAATACCATAATTAACCGGTTGACAAAGGTTTACAGAAACAATGTTTGTAAATGTTTAACATCCCACTCAGTCCTGCTGCAATATGGTATTGATACAGCGGCTTACATCCCCGGCTTTATTCATGATCATGAAGTGGCCACCGTTTTTAATGGTAAAATCCGGTTTGCTGTTTTTGATGGGAAACATACGGTCCTCGTCGCCATGAATATGAACAGTGGCCGGATGCTGCCAGTTATTCTTCCAGTTGATGGCCTGGTTAACGGCCCAGTTGGTATAGGTTATATTTACTTTTTTCCGATACTCAGAAGCGATCATCTTTTCTTCCGGTGAATTGGCCCCCAGCATAATGTTCTGTATCGGTTCGGTGAATCTGGACGATTTAAGCGGAACGATCTTATGCAATCGTAGTTTTGCCACCGTCTTCATCCAGGCAGGCAGTTCATCCGATGATTTTATACTGGAGATTATGATGAGTTTTTTAACCGGTACCTGTTTTGCGATTTCGGTACAGATCATTCCGCCAAAAGAAAGGCCCATCAGGATCGGATTTTCTTCTGCAATACCCGCCCTCATCCGGGTTGCATAACTCTCAATACTTTCATTTTTCTCGGGCATGAGCCAGGGGATCACTTTTAATTCATAACCCGGCAAACTAAGTTTTGAAAAAGCCCGCTCATCTGCCCCTAACCCACTGATGCAATAGATCGTCTTCATGCCCGTATCCTCAATTTAGATTAGTGTTTTGTAACTCATTTTACTCCCAATGACTATGGATCAATAACTTTTGCCCCTTTACTTCTTAGGCAGCACATAACTCTCCACATCTTCCAGGCTGATGGTCTTGCCGGAAAGGATCACCAATCTTTCTACCACATTCCGTAACTCCCGTATATTACCCGTCCAGTTATAGGCCTGCAATGCATCCATTGCATTCTTGTCGACCGATTTTTTGGGTTGCCCGTATTCACTGGCAATGAGGTCGAGAAAATGATCCACCAGCAAGGGAATATCCTCCCTTCGTTCATTGAGTGACGGAACATGAATGATGATAACACCCAGCCGGTGATAAAGATCAAGCCGGAAATTCTTTTCATCCACTTCTTTTAAAAGGTCTTTGTTGGTGGCGGCAATAACCCGAACATCCACCGAAATATCTTTTTCGCCTCCCACCCGGGTGATCTTTCCTTCCTGCAATGCCCGCAATACCTTTGCCTGTGCAGTGAGGCTCATATCTCCTATTTCATCTAAGAATAAAGAACCGCCGTTGGCTGTTTCAAATTTCCCGATCCGTTGTTTAACCGCCGAGGTAAAGGAACCCTTCTCATGGCCGAATAATTCACTTTCGATCAACTCGCCGGGTATGGCGGCACAATTCACTTCTACCAGCGGAGCCGTGTTGCGGTTGCTTTTTTCATGTATCCATCTTGCCACCAGTTCTTTACCCACGCCATTCTCACCGGTTATTAAAACCCTTGCATCGGTGGGTGCCACTTTTTCAATGGTGTCTTTTATCTTCTGGATGGGAGTGCTGTTGCCAACCATTTCCAGCGACTTCGCTGCTTTACGCTTTAATACCTTGGTCTCTGTAACCAGGTTTTGCTTATCAAGCGCATTGCGGAGGGTGATGAGTAACCGGTTAAGATCCGGGGGCTTGCTGATATAATCAAAAGCTCCTTTTTTAACGGCTTCCACGGCGGTATCAATATTTCCGTGCCCGCTGATCATGATAACAGGTACATCGGGGTTAACCAACTTCGATTTCTCCAGGAATTCAATGCCATCTATTTTAGGCATCTTAATATCACAAAGCACCACATCGTATGCTTTCTCGGAGAATTTTTTCAACCCTTCTTCGCCGTCGCCGGCTTCATCGATCTTATATCCCTCATAACTGAGTATCTCTGTCAGGGTCTTGCGGATCGCTTTTTCATCATCAATGATTAAAATGTTGGCCATATGTATTAACAAAACTTTTTTGTGGACTAAATACTGAACTGCATCAAATGCAGTTAGTCAAAAATAGCCAATTATGAGGTACAAAGCACTGTTTATATTCTCACTAACGGTTTCGTTTTCCTGTGCTGATAATAGCGCAAGTACTGCCACAGGCAGGGATAACCGGGCTAATTCTTACCTGTATGTTAAAGACATCCCTTTACCCGAAGGCTTCAGCAGAACATTATTTCCTCAAAGCTCCTTTGCCGGATATTTACAGAATACCGGGTTAAAGAAAAGCAACACAGTTTATCTTTTCAATGGCCAGCCAAAAGCCAATCAATCGGTGCAATTTGCTGTATTGAATATATCAGTCGGGGAACAGAATCTTCAGCAATGTGCTGATGCTGTGATGCGGCTGAGAGCAGAATATCTTTTCAAGGAAAGGAGATTTGCGCAAATCCTGTTTTTTGATAATGACCATTCTGCATATCGTTTTTCCGAACCACATACAAGAAACAACTTCAACAATTACCTTAACCGGGTTTTCGGAATGTGTGGTTCGGCCTCTTTAGCAAAACAATTGAATCCCGTTGCTGAATTCAGTGATATCAGGCCCGGCGACGTGCTGATACGGGGTGGTTTTCCCGGACATGCTGCATTGGTAATGGATGTGGCAGTGAATGTAGAGGGTAAAAAGATATACCTGCTTGCCCAGAGCTATATGCCTGCACAGGATATTCATATCCTGAAAAACCCTGTAGACCCGGCATTATCGCCCTGGTATGAAGTAAATGATGCAGATGAGGTACGCACGCCTGAATACCTATTTAAACGAACAGAATTAAAGCGATGGTAATCTGTTTTTGCAGTCTTGTATTTTGCCTTTATTTTTGCAATCCCTTGATCGGGATGTAGTCCCGCCCCAGGCAGGACACACCTCTGGGAAATAAAATAAATAATTTGTTCGGGACGTAGCGCAGCCCGGTAGCGCACT
>DAOLIP010000179.1:0-4161 GCA_035328475.1 Ferruginibacter sp. | reverse complement strand
ACAGTTATAACACACGATAGTACAATCACAACACTTTACAAAATCGCCGGTGGGCAGTTCCCCGGTAACTATTAATATCCTACTAAACGTTATGAACAATTCCAATACTCAAAGTCAGCGAATAGCAAAACTGACATTTGCTTCGGTCTATCCCATGTATGTTGCAAAAGTGGAGAAAAAAGGCAGAACAAAAGAGGAATTGCATCAGGTCATAGAGTGGTTAACAGGTTTCGATTACAGGAGGCTGCAGCAACTCATAAAAGAAAATGTAACTTTTGAAACTTTCTTCCGGCAGGCTTCGCTAAACCCTAATGCTTGCCTTATCACCGGGGTGATCTGTGGGTATCGTGTGGAAGATATCGAAGATCCGTTGACGCAGCAGGTCAGGTACCTGGATAAGTTAGTGGATGAGTTGGCAAAGGGCAGAAAGATGGTGAAGATTTTACGTAGCTCGTAGAAAATTGAGGTTTGAGAGAATAATTCACAGCCTGCGGCAAACAGCTGGCGTTGGCCCAACCAGTAAGCTTTCTCCATTCTAAAGTAAAATATACAGAATACTAAATTTACATGGGTAAACTTGTGGAAATAAAAACAAAAGAAAACAGTTTGAATGTTGAGGACTTTATCAATGCAGTTGCTGATGAAGAAAAGCGCAAGGATAGTTTTCTACTGCTTAAATTAATGCAAAAGGCAACGAAGGAAAATCCTAAAATGTGGGGCAGCTCGATTATCGGATTTGGCAATAAACGATACAAAAGCCCTGCAACAGGCAGGGAAGTAGATTGGTTCAGGATTGGATTTTCGCCACGAAAAGCAACCCTTTCATTATACCTGGTGCTGGATATCAAAAAACACAAAGCCGCTTTAAAAAAAATAGGCAAACACAAAACCGGCGCCGGGTGTCTGTATATCAATAAACTTGCTGATATTGATATAAAGATCTTGGAGGAATTGATTACGATTGCCGCCAGAATGAAATAGTTTGAACCATAAAATATCATACCAATGGTATCTGAAATCACATCAACAACTCCTGACTGTGAAATCGTAAGTTCGAGAATTGTTGATGTCCCAAGGGAAATTGTTTACAGGGCGTGGACAGAGCCAGGTCATTTAAAAAACTGGTGGGGACCCTCAGGTTTTACAAACACGTTTAACGAATTTGACCTTCGGCCCGGCGGCAAATGGCGCTTCATCATGCACGGGCCAGGTAAAGGGAATTATCCCAATGAATGTGAATTCATAAGAATAGACAAGCCGGCACTTATTGCCTGGAAACGCTTTTCTAAACCGTTATTCCGGGTAGTAGCCACATTTGAAGAAGTATCTTCTGGCAGGACAAAAATTGTTTTTAAAATGATCTTTGATTCGGCAGGAGAATGCAATAAAGTAAAAAAATTTGCAGTTGTCAAAAACGAGGAGAATTTTGACAGGCTCGAAAATGAACTGACTAAAATGACCGAAGCGTTCAAAAAAACACCGTAACCAAATAATAACAAGTTATACCAAATGGTAAAATAATTCCCGGGTTGATATTTATTTAAGCAAAGTCAAAAACATGAAAAGCAATAAAAAAAAGCTGCCGGCAGCACAACGCTCAGCACTACTCAATGTATTGAAAGCCCGTTTTGAGAAACACATGAACCGTCATAAGGGACTTGAATGGGCAAAGGTACTGGCCAGGCTTGATCTGCCCTCCGGCGAAGAGAAACTGTGGTCGCTCGATAAAATGGAAGAAACCGGCGGCGAACCGGATGTTGTTGGTCATGATAAAAAAACGGGTGAATACCTTTTTAATGATTGTTCGGCTGAAAGCCCTAAAGGCCGCAGAAGTGTTTGTTACGATCATGAGGCACTGGAGTCGAGAAAAGAACATAAGCCGGAGAGCAGCGCTGTTCAAATGGCCGCTGACATGGGAATTGAACTTTTAACGGAAGAACAATACAGGCAGTTACAGCAACTGGGTGATTTCGATACCAAAACGTCGAGTTGGGTGAAAACGCCTGCTGGTATCAGAAAACTGGGCGGTGCCCTCTTTTGTGATCGTCGTTTCAACACGGTATTTCTGTATCACAACGGTGCAGAATCCTATTATGCCGCCAGGGGGTTCCGTGGCTTACTAAGGGTTTAACAAAATAACATACAACTACAAAAAGCGAAACGAATCCTGTTGCTGGGTTTTATTTCAGCAAAGCCCAAAAATGGCAGAATAGCCGGTAAACTCATCCAGGCTTTTGCTTATTACCTCATTTCGGAAGATGTGCGATCAACTCCACTTCAAGTCTTGCATCTGGCAAGAACAACCTTGCCACCTGCACCCAGGTTGCTGCAGGAAAGTCATTTTTGTAAAACGCTTTTCGGGCCCCATTGTATTTTTTCATGGCTTCCATATCGGTGGTATACAGGTTCTCTTTAACCACGTTCTGAAAGGTGGCGCCAAATTGTGCCAGGGACTTTTCCAATCCCTGGTACAGCCGGGTGATCCCTTCCGGCGTAACATCTCTTGCCACCGTGCCGGACAGGTAAAGCACATTGTCCACTTTTATAACCTGCACATACCCGGCAGCGGTATCCTGTTTTACCGGGTTATCCCAATGCCATTTCTCTTTTTTTACAGAATGCTCCTGCGCAAACAAAGGAGTGACAACGACTGCGAAAAAGAATAATAAAATGTATTTCATGTGAATGATTTTCTTTGCAAATAAGCACATATTCGCCTGTGAAAAAGTCGACCATCTTACTTTTTCGCTTCCATCATCTTATCATAAACTTTCTGAATGGCCTCCAATTTAGTTACATAAATACTGCGGCCATGGGTGCCGATGACCAGCTCATTCTCCCGCTGCTGAATGGCTATATCATGTACCGGCACCCGGGGCAGGCTGTTGTCCAGTGTCATGAATGTTTTGCCCATGTCGAATGATGCATAGAGGCCATTGTCGCTCCCGACATAAATGATATTTTCTTTTTTAGGATCTTCCTTTACCACGTTGAGCGGCTCGGCAGGAAGATCATTACCCAATTGTACCCAGGTGGTTCCGTGATCTTCACTTACAAAAAGATAAGCGCCGAAATTATCATTTCGGTACCCGTTTAACGAAGCAAATACCCTTCCCTCTTTATACATAGAAGGCATCACCCGGCTCACATACATGCCTTGAACGGCTTTGGGTAAACTGCCGCTGATCTTTGTCCAGGTATAACCGGCATCCCTGCTCACATGAATATTTCCATCGTCGGTGCCAAGATAGATCAGACCAAATTTCCTGGGAGATTCAACCAGGGTTGTGGCCGTACCAAAAGGGATGTCGCCTTCTTTGGCTCCGCTGGTCAGGTCACCGCTCAATGCCTCTAATTTTTCTCCTTTTTGCATACTGCGGTGAAATTTGTTGGTGGCATAATAAAAAACATCCTGGTTGTGCTTACTAAGCCAGATAGGTGTTTGCCAGTTGAATCGGAGTTTGGGTTCTCCCAGGTCGTTCCTTGGATAAATAGACATACCCCTTCCGCCTTCTGTATTTCTTCTTGCATAAAAACCAAACTGCGACCCGGTATAAACCGTTTTATTATCTCTTGTATCCGCTTCCACCTGCATGCCATCGCCACCGCCGATCTGCTTCCAGGGATATACTCCTTCGTAATCCCATTGGTCAATATCTTTTGAGGTGGAAGGACCAAACCAGGTTCCGTTATCCTGCAATCCGCCATAAATATTATACGGCTTTGCATCATCCACGGTGATCTTATAGAATTGCCCCACAGAGGGCGTATTTACCTTGAACCAATGTTTACCGTTATCGTAGGTAACATTACATCCGCCATCATTGCCTGCTACCCAATGGCCATCCCTGGCCGGGTTCATCCAGCAACCGTGCCAGTCGGCATGTGTGGCATCGTTATCGGTTGCTTTGAATGTTTTGCCTCCGTCTTCGCTCAGCATTAAGGTAAAGCCGCTGATCACCACTTTATTCTCATTGGTATTGCTCACCGAGATCTTTCCAAAATAATAGCCATAGGTATTGTACAGGTTGAGCTCTTTGGTATTCACTTTTTTCCAGCTGGCCCCGGCATCATCGCTGCGGTAGATCTCACAGCCGATGATGGGTGTTTCAAATAATGCGGTGTTGGCATCAAAAAGATAATCATGCACAGCCGTTGATT
>DAOLIP010000178.1:0-4254 GCA_035328475.1 Ferruginibacter sp. | reverse complement strand
GATCATCCAAGAACAAAAGAAGGCGGCTTCTGGCACAAGAAGATATATCCCTGGCAGGTATGGCTGGATGGGTTGTACATGGGTCAGCCCTTTTATGCAGAATATGCAAAATGGGCAAAGCAGGATTCGGTGTTTGATGACATAGCCCGCCAGTTCATCAATATCGAACGGCATACCCGGGATGCAAAAACGGGATTGCTGTATCACGGCTGGGATGAAAGCAAAGAACAGCAATGGGCCAACAAGGAAACCGGGTGCTCTCCGCATTTCTGGGGAAGGGCCATGGGCTGGTATGGCATGGCCATGGTAGATGTGCTGGATCATTTTCCTGCCAATCATCCGGGAAGAGATTCGATCATTAAAATATTGAATCGCTTTGCAAAAGCAGTGACCGGGGTGCAGGATGCAAAATCCGGCCTGTGGTACGACATTCTTGATCTGCCCAACCGGGAAAAAAATTACAAAGAAGCATCTGCCTCCTGTATGCTGGTGTATACACTGGCTAAGGCGGTGCGTAATGGATACATTCCGGCAACCTATTCACAAAATGCAAAAAGGGGATACACCGGCATCATAAAAGAATTCATTGAAGTGGATGCAAACGGGCAAACCAATTTAAAAGGAACAGTAAGTGTTTCTGGCCTGGGTGGTAAACCATACCGGGATGGCAGTTTTGAATATTATATGAGAGAGCCGGTGGTGGTGAATGATCCAAAAGGAATGGGTGCCTTCATCTTATGCAGTGTGGAAATGGAAATGGCCGCTTTACCCAAAGTGGGTGCAGGCAAAAAGGTAGTGATGGATAACTATTTCAACAACGAATGGCGCAAGAACAGTTATGGCGTAAATGTTCGAAGGCATTATACCTGGGACGATACGGAGAACGGCGGATTCAGCCTTTTCGGGGATATATGGCGGTCTTATGGCGCTGCCATCTCCAGCCTGGAAGCGGCACCCACGGCTGCAAACCTAAAAGGCGCTTCTGTATACATCATGGTTGACCCCGATGGAATGAGGGATACCAAAATGCCCAATTACATGAATGAAAAAAGCGCTATCGAAATTGCCAACTGGGTAAAAGCAGGCGGTGTGTTGCTCATCATGACCAACGATACCATGAACTGCGATCTGAAACATTATAATATGCTCCCGGAAAAATTCGGCATTCATTTTACCGATAAAAGCCGCAACATGGTAAAAGGAACTGAGTTTGAAACAGGGGCGGTTTATAACAGAGCTCCCAATACTGTTTTCAGCAGAACAAAAAAAATGTACCTGAAAGAGATCAGTACCATTGAAGTTAAAAGTCCTGCAAAAGCATTGATCAGCCAGGACGGCGATGTGATCATGGCTACAGCAAAATACGGTAAAGGAACGGTGTTTGCCGTGGGTGATCCCTGGATATACAATGAGTATTTAGATGGAAGAAAGATACCGGCTGAGTATGAAAATTTCTCAGCAGCAAATGAATTGGTTAAATGGTTATTGGCCCAGGTGCCGAAGAAATAATGTGGGTTTATAAAAAAATATCATCTCTCTGCGCTGCCATGCTCATTATGGCAACGGGTTCGTTTGCCCAGGAACAGGTAACAGTTGCCCTGGACGGATCAGGTGATTTCAGATCCATACAGGAAGCGGTTAACAGCCTGCCTGCCGAAGCAAAAGAACAACGCATTGTATTCATAAAGAGCGGAACCTACAACGAAAAGATATTCATTGATAAAAACTTCATCACACTGAAGGGCGGGGATCCGGCAAAAACAATTGTAACCATTGCCCAGGCCAGGGAAGAATGGCGTTGCGATAATAAAGATGATTACGGTACTGCAACTCTCAATTTAAAAGGCAGCGACATTACCCTGGAGAATCTTTCCTTCATCAACAGTTATGGAAAAGACAATAAAAAAGAGAAAACGATCGCCTGTGCAAACGATAGCGGGAAAATAAAAACCATCCGGCCTTACAGCCACCAGATGGCATTGCGTTCATTCGCCACCACAAGGCTGATCGTTAAGAACTGCATCTTCCGGGCTTATGGCGGAGATACGGTGAGTCCCTGGAATACCGACAGCGGCATGTTCTATTTCAAAGATTGCATCATGGAAGGAGGCGTTGACTTTTATTGTCCGCGGGGCTGGGCGCTTGCTGACAACTGTACGTTCATCTGCCGCGACCGCAATGCCGCTATCTGGCACGACGGAAGTAAATACGAACAGTCAAAAACGGTTCTCATCAACTGCAAATTCACCGGCGATGACGATTTTAAGTTAGGCCGTTATCACCGGGATGCACAATTTTACCTGCTCAACTGCAGTTTTGCAAAGAATATGGCCGATGCCGATATTTATTTAGTGCCAACCAACAATACGTTGTTATGGGGCAGAAGGGTATATTATTATAACTGTAAGAAAGATGGGGGTGATTATGCCTGGCATACAAACAACCTGCCTACCGGTTTTGGTATCAATGATTACAATGTACCCTGGGTATATGATTACAAATGGAACCCAACGGGAGAAGAAATTAAAATGGATGTAAAGATTGATAAAGGAGTGGGTGCAGAAATTGTCACACAGGATACCGTTGCAGAGAATATGCTGCTGTACCAGCGCAGCAACGGAGGCTGGCCCAAGCATTTCAAAGGACAGAATGTTAACTACAAAAAGCAACTGGCGGAAGAAGAACTCAAAGACCTGAAAAAGGGTTATGCAGAGGGAGTTGACGCCACCATAGACAATGCAGCCACTACGAAAGAGATCAGGTACCTGGTTAAAGCATATAAGAATACAAAAGACAAACGTTTTCTGGATGCTGCACAAAGAGGCGTTGATTATTTACTGAAGGCACAATACGCCAATGGCGGCTGGCCGCAGTTCTATCCCGACTTCAGCAGTTACCGAAGCCAGATCACATATAACGATAATGCCATGGTGAATGTGCTGAATGTGCTGTACGATATTGTGTATAAAGTGAATGATATGGAAGTGGTAGAGGCATCTTATGCCGATAAATGTGTGGATGCAGTGGTAAGAGGTGTGCAGTGTATCTTAAAAACGCAGCTTAAACAAAATGGAAAATTAACCGCCTGGTGCGCCCAGTACAATGCCAAAACACTGGAGCCTGAAATGGCCCGCAAATTTGAACTGGTTTCATTAAGCGGAAGCGAATCGGTGGGTATTGTGCGGTTCCTGATGCGGATAGAGAAACCATCATCAGACATTATTGCGGCGGTTAAAGCGGCAGAAGAATGGTTCAGCAAAGTAAAGATCACCGGGTATAAATATGTGGATGTACCGGCACCTGGAGAAAAAAGCGGAAGAGACCGGGTTTTACAACCCGATAGTTTGGGCGTTTTGTGGGCAAGATTCTACGATATAAATACAAATGAACCTTTTTTTTCCGGTCGCGACAGCGAACGCAAAAAGACGATTTCGGAAGTGGAAAATGAAAGACGCATTGGATATGCCTGGTATGGCAACTGGGCAGAAAAACTGCTGGTAAAAGAATACCCCGACTGGCTTAAGAAAATAAATAAAAATTAAAAGAGTATGTTACTATCTAAATATAACCTGAAGAATATTGCTGCCAATGATGTATCGCTTCCCAACGCAGCCTTATTCGACCTGCCGGAAAAAGTACTGCAGTTTGGCACGGGTGTGTTGCTTCGTGGCCTGCCCGATTATTTTATCGACAAGGCGAACAAGCAGGGGATCTTCAATGGCAGGATCGTGGTGGTTAAATCAACCGATGGCGGAGATGCAAGTGCTTTTGAAAAGCAGGATGGGTTATATACGTTATGTGTACGGGGAGTTGAAGATGGTAAGAAATATGAAGAAGATATTATCAATGCTTCCATTAGCCGGGTGCTTTCGGCAAAATCGGAATGGAACAAAGTATTGGAATGTGCGCACAACCCCCAGTTAAAAGTCATTATCTCCAATACCACCGAAGTGGGCATTCAGCTGGTGCAGGACGATATACGCCGCCACCCGCCGGTTTCTTACCCGGGCAAACTGCTTGCCTTTTTATTTGAACGTTACAAGGCCTTCCAGGGAAGTAAGCAATCGGGAATGATCATCGTTCCTACAGAACTGATCATTGATAATGGAAAGAAACTGGAATCAATCGTTATTGAACTGGCACACCTGAACGGGTTGGATGAAAGTTTTATCGACTGGCTGGAGAATGCAAACAGGTTTTGTAATTCACTGGTCGACAGGATCGTTCCCGGTAAACCGGAAACAGCATTGAAAG
>DAOLIP010000177.1:0-4341 GCA_035328475.1 Ferruginibacter sp. | reverse complement strand
AGAAAGCATTTTCCAAATAATTTATCTGCAATTATAGTTATAATATCTGAGGAGAAATAAAAAGCAGAACGGTGGTACCGGAGAAGGACCGTATCCAAAACTAAGCAGGGCCGGAAATTTTTCCTGCCCTGCTGGATGTTACTATCATATTGTTCTATGCCTATTCCAAAACCACAAAGCGGTGAACCACCGGCTTGTTCTTATCATACCATTTCAGGAAATACGTTCCGGGCATAAGCTGCCGGGTTGGTAGCTGTGTTAGCGCAGCAAACCGATAACGACTAATGATACTTCCATTAACATCCGTGAGCATCATTTCAATGACCTCGTTTGTTCCGGTACGCACATTCAATGGCTGCCCCCTTTGCAGAAGGGTTGGATATATTTTTGCCGTTGTTCCGTTTTTTACAGTTTCCGTTATTTCTGCTGGTCTTGCTACAAGCGCCTGGAACCCGGAACTTACGGTTATGTTGAATACATCAGTGATACAACCAAGGCCATCTGCTACTGTATAGGTTGTATTCACAGCCGGGCTAACAGTTATGGATGATGTGGTTTCCCCGGTTGACCAGCTATACGTGCCCCCGGGCCAGGATGCGGTCAATAAAGCATTGCCGCCGGGGGCAATGGTAATATCGGTTACTTTGTTTACATCCTTCATGATGGAGAAGTTATCCCGTACCACGCCATCGGCACCGATCCATTTTGCATTCAGCCTGTTTGCTTCCACTTCAAAAAACAAGGCGCCCCCGTTTGTGATATTGGAATAATACATGGCATCATGCGGGTAACCCGTGGTACTTCCGCCTACCTGGCCGGATGAGCCTACCACTGCATACACAATTCCATTGCGCACTTCAGTTGCATTTTTTATGTATGTACAGGAATTGGCGCTGCCATCATACTTTGCGCTGGACGAACTGAGCGCATGTGTGGCCGGCACAAATGAACTTTCAAGTCCATAATGTCCGTTAATGAGATAACTTCTTTCGTAACAATGGCTGTGCCCGTTTAACACCAGGTCTACCTTATACCTTTCCAGTATCCGTACAATATTTTGCCGCATGCTGATCAGTTCGGCTTCGGTATCGCTGTTGTGCGAACCCTTTGTATAAGGCGGGTGATGAAAATAAACCACTGTCCAGGGAAGGTTGTTGGCGGCCAGGTCTTGTTTCAGCCAAACGGCCTGCGGGCCTAATGTATCGTATAATCTTGTGTTGCCCGCTTCCCATCCGTATGAATCGAGCGCCACAAAATGAACATTGCCATAATTGTAAGAATAAAATGCTTCGGTGCCGGAAGCAGTACCTCCTGCCTGCCCTGCAGAAGGCAGGGTAAACATGTCGTAGTACGGTATCACATGGTCGGCCTGCCTGGCAGCGCTGTTCGCATAATCGTGGTTGCCCGGCGAAGGCCACAATACATGATTCTTTGTTAAACTGCCCTGGTAAATATTAAAAAAGCTGGTTTGATATTCGGTATCGGTACCGCTGTTATATGCATTATCTCCCATTAAAAGCCAGGCATTGGTATAATTAGTGCCGTTAAATGCCTGCCAGGCATTCCGCACATTTACCTGGTTGGTGGAATTATTACCCATATCACCCATGGCCAGCACCCGTATCTTCTGCGTACTGCCGGCAACGGGCATTGTTTTAAAATAGTTATTCGCATCGCCCTGTAGCGTCTGCGTAGTAGAACCAATACTGTAATAATAAAGTGTATTGGTGGTGAGGCCGGTCAATGTAATCACGTGTTCGGTGGTAACGGTATTATCAATGGCAGACTGTGTAAGACTGCCTGCTGCTGTACCATAACTTACTTTACTGTTGGTGGCTACATCTGTTCTCCAGCGGATCACAATACCCGATTGCAATGCACTGTTCATGTACGGTCCGCGGGTAAGCGTGGCTGCACCGGGTACTGTTCCGATGAGTTGCAGATCGAAACTAAGATCGCTGCTGGTACCATTATTTTGGTGCATTTCAACAGCCACCACGTTATTACCACTGGTAAAAGCAGAAGGGCTCAATGAAAAATTCTGGGCTGTATTACCATCGTCACTGGCGGCCGACGAAGCAGCCGTGGTATAACTGATGGTACCGGTTGGCATATTGCTGCGGTATACTTCTGTTCCATTTACATAGATCACCACGCCATCATCTCTTTTTACACTTCCATTAAATGCAGTGAAATTAGCCGGGTTGGCAATATTGACTGTTTTACGGAAATAGGTAGTGATGTATTTTGCATTGGCGCTGGGGCCATAACTTACAACCGTTGTTTCATCACCGTCGCCATAACCTAATTGTGCATTCCCCGATGCCCACGCTGCGTCATTAAACCCGGTCCCCCGCCAGGCAGTTCCCTGGTTGGTTCCGTTGTCAAGATATTTCCACGATGCTCCATAAGCAATGAATGTTTGGGGACCCGATGGTTCGGGCTGAACCGTAAAATTCCAGGTGGCCGCATCGGCAATACCGGCATAATTATTATTGGCCATGTCTTTGAAAGCGCCGCCTGATATTTCAATATTCACCGAAGCATTATAAGTAAAATCCGAAGGGTTAATGGTAACCGTATTGGAAGAAACAGTAACAACCGCCGAACTCACATCAATGGTTTGTGTTACCACCCCTGCCTCTTTAACCTGTATGGTACCGGTTCCTTTCTGAACAGGTTCATTAAACGTAAGTACCAGGTTAGAGGCACTGGATATGCCCGTTGCATTATCTAACGGAGAATAAGTATTGACAAATGGGGGAATGATATCTGGAATGGCAATAGAAAAATTCCATGTTGTTGCACTGGCAATGCCTGCATAATTATTATTGGAAAGATCTTTAAAAGCACCGGCTGCCATTTCAATATTCACTGCGGCGCCAATTGTAAAAAGAGACGGGGTGATGGTAACTGTATTTGCTGACACAGCTACCAGGGCAGAAGTTACATCAATGGTTTGCATAACGATACCCGCTTCCTTTATGAGGATATTTCCTGTCCCCTTCTGCACCGCTTCATTGAACGTTAGCACCAGGCTGCTGTTGACAGCAACGTTTACCGCATTGTCGGCCGGGAAATACGTGGTAACAGTTGGAGGCGTTACATCGCCTGCGCCGGTAAGCTGCAGATCAAATGTGATATCGCTGCTGCTGGCGGTGCGCTGATGTATTTCAACGGCGATCACGTTGGTACCTGCTACCAGCACACTGGAAGCAAGTGTAATAGTTTGCGGCGTATTACCATCATCGGCGGCATCGGTGGATGCCCTGGTTGTATAGGATATATTTCCCGATGGCATATTGGAACGGAAACGCTCAGTCCCATTAATATAAACCACTGCACCATCATCTCTTTTTATACTCAGCAACAGGCTGGCAAAAGCTGCCGGGTTAGCAACGGTAATGGCCCTCCGGAAATAAGTGGTTGTATATTTCTGGTTTGCATTAGGTCCGTAACTCACCACCGTAGCCTCATCGCCATCACCATAACCCAGTTGGGCATTACCGCTGGCCCAGGCTGCATCATTAAATGCTGAAGCCCGCCAGGCCGTACCCTGGTTGGTTCCGTTATCAAGATATTTCCAGGATGATCCGTAGGGAATGATACTGGTTTGGCTGCTGGCTGCTGAAACGACCTGCACAGCAAGGCAAAGGAGAAAATAATGCTTCTTCATTTTAGGGGTTTTTAGAGTGTGTAGAGTGTGCGATTAAAGGTAATTTACAAATTACTTTTAATAGATTAAAGAATATATTGACCGGTGCTGCCGGCTCTTTTTCCCGGGAACCAGTTATATAATATCTTGTTTATAACATCACTTGCCGGCTGCAACATTGATAAGGTTTTTATTTTAACTTCAAAGAAAAAAACATGGATCAGAAAATAATCAATCTCTACGACGAGTACACACATACTCCCCTTACAAGAGGTGAATTCATTAACCGGCTTATCTTATTAACCGGGAGTTTAACCGCAGCCATGTCGGTGCTTCCGTTGATTGAAGTGAATGCGGCCAACATGAAGATCACCAGTGATGAAGACCTGTTCACCGAACGAATCAGTTACCCCGGGGTTCCGGAAAAAATGGAAGCCTATATTGCAAGGCCTAAAGCAGATAAGAAATACCCGGCTGTTATCGTCATTCATGAGAACCGCGGATTGAATGCACATATTGAAGACGTGGCACGCCGTGCAGCCAAGGAAGGATTTTTGGCTATTGCCCCCAATGCATTGTCGGCACTGGGAGTTGTTCCTGCCAATGAAGATGAGGCCCGGCAGAAATTCCAGGAACTGAAAGCAGAAAATAACCTGCAGAATTTTATGAATGCCTTTGACTACCTG
>DAOLIP010000176.1:0-4474 GCA_035328475.1 Ferruginibacter sp. | reverse complement strand
AGTACACAAACCGGTGAAGACTGGTTCCTGCATTTCCAGGATAAAGAAGCATACGGACGGGTTGTTCATCTGCAGCCCATGAAATGGATCAGCGACTGGCCGGTGATAGGGATGGATAAAGACGGCGATGGAACAGGAGAACCGGTGCTTGTTCATAAAAAACCGAATGTTGGGAAGACTTATCCCATTCAAACACCTGCAGAATCGGATGAGTTCAATGAAAATAAGATTGGCCTGCAATGGCAGTGGCAGGCAAATCCAAAACCAACCTGGGCATTTCCTGCTGCTGGTAAGCTGCGGTTATTCTCTGTTCAGCTTCCCGACAGCAGTAAGAACTACTGGAATGTTCCCAACCTGCTGATGCACAAATTTCCTACAGAAGAATTTAAAGCCACGGCTAAATTCTCTTTCAAGCCAAGACTGGAAGGCGAGAAGGCCGGCATGATCGTTTTTGGAGCCGACTATGCCTATCTCTCTGTAGTAAAGAAAAAAGACGGAAACTATATCTCCTTCAGCATGTGCAACGATGCCGATAAAGGCACGGCTGAAATTGTGATCGATGCAGAAAAAGTGAATGCAGATGAATTCTATATACAGGTGTCGGTGAAAAAAGGCGGCATATATGAATTGAGTTTCAGCAGTGATGGAAAAGCGTATGTACCCTTTATTGAAAAGATGGTTGCAAAACCCGGTAGGTGGGTGGGGGCTAAACTGGGATTGTTTTGCACCCGTACGGTTAAAACAAATGATTCCGGCTATGCCGATGTGGATTGGTTCCGCATCGAGCCCAATAATTAATTTTTCATAACTAAAACTGAAATTATGGAACGCAGAAAATTTCTTGGTTATACGGCCGCTGCCGGGGCTGCATTGATGCTGAATCCTTTTGAAAGTTTTGCATTGCCTCCCGGCGGAAAGATAAGACTGGCACAAGTGGGTACGGGCCACAGGGGCGTGGGTTTCTGGGGTGCCGGCCTTCTTAAAAGTTTTGAAGGGGTAATTGAATTCGTAGGTCTTTGTGATATCAACCCGGGAAGGCTAGCCTATGCAAAAGAAGTATATAAAGTGAATTGCCCTGTGTTCACCAGCTTCGATGAAATGCTGGCAAAGGTAACTGCCGATTATGTTATTGTAACAACGGTGGACTCCACCCACGATGAATTTATTGTGAAAGCGCTTGATAAAGGGTTTAACGTGATCACCGAAAAACCAATGACCACTGATGAAGTAAAATGCAAACGCATACTGGACGCAGAAAAAAGATCGGGCAAGAAGGTGACGGTTGCGTTCAATTACCGGCACAGTGTGCACAGCATGCAACTGAAAGAATTACTGGTTAAGGAACGGATTGGAAAAATTACTTCAGTCGATTTTAACTGGTACCTGAATGTGCATCACGGCGCCGATTATTTCCGCAGGTGGCATGGCCGCATGGCAAAGGGCGGTTCGTTGTGGGTGCATAAAGCAACCCATCATTTCGACCTGCTGAACTGGTGGTTAAATTCCGAACCGGTGGAAGTATCGGCCTATGGAAGCCTGGAACATTATGGCAGGAACAATTCTTTCAGGGGTACCAAGTGCCGGGGCTGCGAACACAAAAGCAATTGCAAATTTTATTGGGACATCAACAAAGACCAGCGTCTTGTTGATCTGTATGTGAAGAATGAACAACACGATGGTTATATAAGAGACGGTTGTGTGTGGAGCAATGAAATTGACATCTATGATAAGATGTCGGCTCAGATCATTTATGCCAACGGCGTTACGGCCAATTATTCCCTAACCACTTACTCTCCGTATGAAGGCTGGCAGATCGCATTCAATGGAATGAATGGAAGGATCGAAACATGGCAGGACATACCCTACCTGCAAAAAGCTGCCGACGACCAGGCAAACCGACATGCCCTGGAGATGAGCAATTCAGACGATGCCATACCGGGTGAGTTCCGGGAGATCATGGTGATGGACAATTTTGAAAAGAACTACGAGATATTCACCACACCAAAAATAAAAGGCGGCCATGGTGGTGGCGATATACGAATGCAGCGGCGGATCTTTATTGACCCCAAAGACAATCCGCATAATGTAATGGCCGGAACAAGAGAAGGGGCTATGTCGATCCTTATTGGTATTGCTGCCCGAAAGAGCATTGTCTTAAAACGGCCTGTAAAAATTTCAGAATTAACCGACCTGGTGCCGATGGCAAACAGGTTTTAAAATCTTTTTAATGAAAAAAATGATCGTAACCGCCATCCTGTCGCTTTCATTATTCACAGTGGCCAGGGCACAATCGGGGAAGGAAACCGCAGTGGCAAATGCCGTTGAACAATTGCGTAAGGCAATGGTGGATGCCGACTCGGCCATGCTGGATAAACTGGTTGCTGCAAAACTGAGTTATGGGCATTCCGGCGGGCATGTAGATAATAAGACTGAATTCATCCAGAAGATCGTTTCGGGTAAAAGTGATTTTGTAAAACTGGAGTTTCCGGAACAAACGGTTTCCATCAGTAAGAATACAGCCATCGTACGCCATAAATTCAATGCAACCACCAACGATAATGGCAAGCCCGGTGAAGTGCATTTATCGGTGCTGCTGGTATGGCAAAAAGAGCATGGAAGCTGGAAGTTACTGGCCCGGCAAGCAGTTAAGATTCAATAAGAAAAGCACGAAAAATCCCGTACAAAAAAACGGTATCGTTATCGGGAACGATTGCGTAAATAAAGCTCTTTCATTGCTCCTGAACCTGAGATTATTTTGGTAAAATTGAGATGCTATAACGATTGGTTGTAATGAAAATACTGGACCTTTTTAACCTTACTGGCAAAACCGCTTTAGTTACCGGCTGTAACAAAGGAATAGGTATGGCCATGGCCATCGGGCTGGCAGAAGCCGGGGCCAATATCATCGGCGTTTCGGCAAATATGCCCCTTTCCGGGAGTGAGATAGAAAAAAGCATTACTTCTCTTGGCCGGTCATTCAAATCCTATCAATGTGACTTCAGCGACCGGGCATCTCTCAGAAATTTTATTGAAAAAGTCACAGCAGAAAATAGCCGTATCGACATTCTTGTGAATAATGCCGGCATGATCCTGCGTAACCCGGCGGCAGAACACAGCGATGAGTTTTGGGATAAAGTGATCGCTGTAAACCTCGATGCACAATTCATTCTTTCAAGAGAGATAGGAAGGAAGATGATACAACAGGGAAGCGGTAAGATCATTTTCACCGCTTCTTTGTTAAGTTTCCAGGGCGGTATCAATGTACCCGGTTATGCAGCCAGCAAAGGAGCCATTGCCAGCCTGATAAAAGCACTTGCCAATGAATGGGCATCCAAAGGAATAAACGTAAATGGCATTGCGCCCGGTTATATTGCCACCGATAATACCGAAGCCCTGCGCAATGACCCGGAAAGAAGCAGATCCATTTTAAGCCGCATACCGGCAAACCGTTGGGGCGAGCCAGGTGATTTTAAAGGCGTGACTGTTTTTTTAGCCAGTGCCGCCAGCGATTATATGAATGGAACCATTGTTACGGTAGATGGAGGTTGGATGGGGAGATAGCACCTCACCCCAACCCCTCTAATCCAGAGTGAAGCCGAAGGAAGAAGGGGTAACTCGAAGTTGAAAGCGAAGATTGATGTGAAGAATAAACTGCTGAAAAGAATTGATGTTAGTATTGATGAGGAAGAAAGAAATATCGGTGAAAAGTAAAAAACAAATGATTAATTAATAATTAAAATGCCCGGCCTCCCTCTCCTCCAGGAGAGGGAATGAGGGTGAGGTAAAATTAAAAATGCAGATAAGATTTCACAACAGCCCTAAAGAAGTAAGTACCATGACGACTGAGGAGTTGCGCAGTAACTTTTTAGTTGGATCATTGATGCAGGCAGATTCACTGAACCTGGTATATACACATTACGACCGTATGATCATTGGGGGCGTTGTACCGGTTACTAAAGCCATTAACCTGCCAACCTACGAAGCCTTAAAAGCAAAATACTTTTTAGAAAGAAGAGAGTTGGGTATCATCAATGTTGGAGGAGACGGCGAGATAAAAGTGAATGGCAAAGCCTATGATGTGAACCGCCTCGATTGCCTGTATGTTGGAAAAGGAACAGAAAAAGTTTCTTTCAAAAGCAAAAAGAAAGAGAACCCGGCTAAATTTTATCTGCTGTCGGCACCGGCACACCATGCATACGTCACCCGGCTATTAAAAAAGGAAAAAGCAATGCCAACAGAAATGGGCGCCGTAGCAACCGCCAACCAGCGTACCATTTATAAATACATCCACGCAGCCGGTATAAAAAGCTGCCAGTTGGTAATGGGACTTACCATCTTAAAAGAAGGAAGTGTTTGGAATACCATGCCCACGCATGTACACGACCGGAGGATGGAAGCCTATTTTTATTTTGATGTTCCGAAGAATCAAAAGATCATTCACCTGATGGGAGAACCAACACAAACAAAGCATTTG
>DAOLIP010000175.1:0-4513 GCA_035328475.1 Ferruginibacter sp. | reverse complement strand
GGGTCGGATGCTTTTTGTGCCGCTCGTACGGCGATCACACTCACCGGTATCAGGTTCAGCCCTGCTGCGTGCAGGCATAAGAACATGATCTGCGAATTGGAAGCAACATCTTTATTGGGATTCAATTCCTGTAAACTTTCCATCGCCTTTAACCCGAATGGAGTGGCGGCATTATCAAGCCCCAGCAGGTTGGCCGAAAAATTCATGATCATATGTCCGTGAGCCGGGTGTCCCTTGGGTACTTCCGGAAAAAGCCGGGAAAAGAAAGGGCCAACGATCTTCGACAGCAAACGTATGCCTCCTGCTTTTTCGGCAATATTCATAAAGCCGATGAACAAAGACAGGATGCCGATCAGTTTTAAACAGATCTCTACGGCCACCCAGCAGGTTTCGATGATGCCGTCGATCTTAAGCGGGTTGGCCGGGTCGGATGCTTTGCCCGTTACCATCCAGGTGAATATCTGTGTTTCGCCAAAGAAAAAACATTTGATACCCGCCACGGTAATGGCGATCAGTATGAAGGCGCTCCATATCCTGCTTAAAGCCATAAATAAGTTATGAGTTAGGAGTTATAAGTTATAGGTTGTGAGTTGAAAGTTAGTTATTTCTTTTAAAACATTGAACCCCAAACTTATCCTGATCGTAGCCGAAGGGCAAACCTCAAACTTCAAACTACAAACCCGAATCCCTTACCTTTGCACCCAATTTTTAATTTTTCATTCTTAATTCTTAATTACAGAGATGGCTTTAAAAGCAGGAATTGTGGGACTTCCCAACGTAGGCAAATCAACCTTGTTCAATGCCGTTAGCAACAGCGCCAAAGCGCAGGCAAGTAATTACCGGTTCTGTACCATTGAACCCAATACCGGCCTGGTGAATGTACCCGACCCCCGTTTGGATAAACTGGCCGAACTGGTGAAGCCGGACAGGATCGTTCCCACGCAGATTGAAATTGTGGATATTGCCGGGCTGGTACGTGGCGCCAGCAAGGGCGAAGGACTGGGAAATAAATTCCTGGCCAATATCCGGGAAGTGGATGCCATCATTCATGTGATCCGTTGTTTTGAAGATGAGAATATATTAAGGGATGAAGGCCCCATTAACCCGGTAAGCGATAAAGAGATCATTGAGACCGAACTGCAGCTGAAAGACCTGGAAAGCGTGGAAAAGAAACTGCAGCGTACCGAAAAACTGGCCAAGACTGATCCCAAAATGAAAGCCGAACTGGAAGTATTGATCCGTTGCCAGGAACACCTGAACAAAGGAAAGAATATCCTATCCCTCGGTTTAAGCAAGGAAGAAAAAACAGCCATTGAAGACCTGTTCCTGCTTACCGATAAATCTATACTGTATGTAGCCAATGTAGATGAGGCAAGCATGCATACCGGTAATAAGTTTTCGGCGGCGCTGATAGAAGCGGTAAAGAATGAAGGCAATGAAGTGATCGTGATGACCAATGCCATTGAAGCGCAGATCGCCGAATTTGAGAACCCCGATGATAAAGCCATGTTCATGGAAGAATATAAGATGGATGAGCCGGCTTTAGACCGGTTGATCCACTCAACTTATAAACTCCTGAATCTCTCCACATATTTCACCGCCGGCGTACAGGAAGTAAGAGCCTGGACGATCCATAAAGGATGGAAAGCGCCACAGGCAGCCAGCGTGATACATACCGATTTTGAAAAAGGATTCATCAAGGCCGAAGTGATCGCCTACGACGACTTTATTAAATACGGTTCCGAAGCCGCCTGCCGGGAGAACGGCCGCCTGCGTATTGAAGGAAAAGAATACCTGGTGCAGGACGGAGACGTGATGCATTTCCGGTTTAATGTATAATATGGTTTAACTGCAAAGAACACGAAGGTCTTGCGCAAAGCACGCACAGGAATATGGTTTGATGCCCCGTCTGACCAATAAATGTATTTTACCACAAGATGGGCACGGATTGATCCAGAGATAAACACAGAGTCTCTGTGGTAAAATGTTCTCCCCACTTCATTTTGTTTCCACCCCGGAATTCCTATCTTTAGTATAACCAAATAACCGGCTCAACCGACCATGAATTCTATTCTATATAGAACCGTTGCCCTGGTGATGCATGCTGTACTCAACCTTGTGATCGTAAGCTACCTGGTGCGGTTTGATACCACCGGAAGCTGGGTAAATTTCACCGCATTCATTGCCGCCATGCTGGTATTGCTTATCCTCTTCATAAAGCACCTTGTTTCATTTATTTACTTTATTAAATCAACATCAACATGATCCCCGCAATCCTCTTCCTGCTTACCTTCTTCATTGTGGCACTGATAATCGGCGCATTCAGAAAGAAGCATTTTCTAAATGAACAGGGCCGCTTTAAGATCACCGGGCTGATACGACCTGTGGTTGCCTTTCTGATCACCCTCCTCCTCGTCGCTATCAACCCCCTGAATGTGGAACGCATTGATGCAGGCCATGTGGGCATTAAAGTAAGTAATGTGGGTGATGACCGTGGCGTGGGCAAGACCGAATACGTTACCGGCTGGGTATTTTACAATTCCTGGATATCCCGTATCTACGAATTTCCCATACACCAGCAGCATATCGATTACGAAGCAAACGATATTGTTACCAAGGGCGGCTTCCGTGCCACCATCAAACCATCGTTCAACTATTCCATCAATGCCGGCAATGTAGGCGATATGTTCCAGAATTTGCGGGTAGGTGTAACAGAAATGGAACAGGGCTGGTTAAAGAATGCCATTGTAGGTTCGGTGAACGATGTGGCCAACCGGTATACGGTTGATTCCATCTTTAACCACCGGGAAGAATTTGAATCGGATATTGTAAAGGAATGCAATAAGCGGGTGAGCAAATGGTTCAATGTATCGCAGTTACGAACCAATATTGTTCCGCCAACAGAGATCTCCGAATCCATTGTTGCCAAAACAAGGGCCATACAGGAAGCGCAGGTAGCGGAGAACAGGCGCCAGGTGGCGGTGGCCGATGCCGAAAGAAAGATAGCCGAAGCCCGGGGCGACTCTGCACAAGCCGTTATACAGGCCGCCGGCCGTGCCGAAGCCATCAAAAGAGAACAGCTATCATTAACGCCACTTTATATTGACTATATCAAGATCCAGAAATGGAGCGGACAGGTACCAACCACAGTAGCCGGTAACTCTGGGTTTATGATACAGTTGCCGAGGGAGAAGGAATAGATCTCTGCTACCCCGTGGTTAGGACTAACAACAATATAAATGTATAACAGTATAGTGCTGATTTTCAGTAGCTTTCTTTTATACGATTGGATAGAATATCATAAATACATTCGTTAGCGGTAATTTTATGAGAATATTCATTTCCACAATAACGTTTACCATTTTAATTTCCTGCAATAATTCGGGCACTCAAACAATTAAGGATGGTCAAAAGGGAACACCAGCTATAGATACAACAAAAACAATTATTAAAAACAATATTGCTGTTTCAACCGACACGACAATAATTTCGAAATCAATTCTAACAAATCGTACAGTTTTGGTCTTACCTCCATATGATCCGATTGCAAATAAAGGTATCTCACCAAACATTCAAAAATATATAGAGAGCATATTTACGACTGACACAACTTTCAGACTAATAAAATTTCCATACAGACGACTAAAGAATATTTCATATCAAAATGTATTTGACAAGAAATATTGTAGTCCAATTACAGATAAAATAAAAACAGATATTATTATCATGTCAAAACTTGACCAAACGATAGGAACAGGGGATATGACAACAGACAAATGGAATTTTAAGGTTAAAATTTATAATATCAGAACAGGTAGCCAAAAAATGTCAAACCTAAATACAAATAATCTGACAAGCAGTGAAATCGAGAACCTTATCAAATCGAAACAGCAAGAATTATTCAACGAGTTAAACAACAACCGATAACATTGGTTGAGGGCGGAGGATTTCTAATGCAACACCTACACAAAGCCTTGTTCGTTATCGGAAATTTATCATCATTCTTTACTTTTTGTAGTTAGAATTATGCAAGTGCAATACTCATCTGTATCATCACTCAACATCTTCTTAGAAAAAGCCAGTATTTTCACCTTTGATCTCAGATTTATTGAAAAATGCCCTATCGAATCAGTTTTACCTTCGAAAGAATACTTGCAAGTTGTAGGATCCAAGAAATAAATATTATAAATTTTTTTATACGGCTGCTTAGCATTCGCAGACGTAGGTAAATGAACCAATGCACCTTTCACTTGATTCGACTCGACCACTACACCTGAAAATTCAAAGTCTATATCAAGACCAAGAATTACACCATTTACCACTCTGCATTTCATATCATGAGTAACATAATAAGTCTTGAATTCTATCTTATATTCATTCGTTGATTTGGTTACAGCGCAACCATAAAAAACAAACAACGTTGTACATATAATAAGATAACGAAGCATAAGAGTTTAACTCTTTATAACACTAAATGTACTGACCTCCTCCCCTAAAACTGGTCCACTCTAAA
>DAOLIP010000174.1:0-4555 GCA_035328475.1 Ferruginibacter sp. | reverse complement strand
AAATAACTATTCAATTCAGCCGCCTATCCTCCCCGTCCCCTCTCCCGTTTCCACCAGGTATGCTTCGGGTAAAATGCCAAAGGCTTTATTGTATGCATCACTTACCTGCTCTATAAAGTCCGCTATCGCATTTTCTGCAACAATATTAATGGTACAGCCGCCAAATCCGCCGCCCATCATGCGGGCGCCGATCACATGCGTATTTGCTTTTGCCTGCGCTGCCAAAAAATCGAGTTCCGTACAACTTACTTTATAGAGATCACTTAATCCCTCGTGGGTCTCAAACATCAGCTTACCAAAACCGGTAAGGTCGTTTTGCTGCAACAAGGTGGCAGCTTGTTGGGTGCGCCGTATCTCTTCTACTACGTATTTACAACAGGCATATACTTCCGGGCTCATTTTTTCTTTACAGGAACGTATCATTTCCGCATCAACAATATCCCTGAATGAATTTATTTGTACTTCCTTTTTCAAAACAGCCAGACCTGCTTCACATCGCTGCCTGCGCACATTGTATTCGCCGCTGGCCAGGGTATGATGCACTTTGCTGTTGAGCAATACTATTTTATATCCCTGTAATTGCAACGGAAAATATTCGTGGGTGATATTCTTACAGTCCAGCAGCAACACATGATCCTTCTTGCCGTGCAGGCTGGCATACATATCCATGATGCCGCATTTTACCCCGGGGTATGTATGCTCGGCACGCTGGCAAAGCAGGGCCAGCTGGGCCCGGTTCAACCCGCAATCAAATAATTCGTTGATGGAAAAAGCCATGCCGGCTTCCACCGCCGCCGAAGAACTCATACCGGCGCCAGCTGGAATATCGCCGGCAAACACACAATCAAATCCTTTGATGGGTTTACCCAGAAATAAAAATTCATTTACCACTCCCAGTACATAATTTTTCCAGCCTTCGTTTCGCTTTACGTCTTTCAACGCCACCGGATAATCTTCATCGTAGTCGAGCGAATAAAAATTGATGGTATCGCTTTGGTTGGGGGCAATTGCATAATAAATGCCTTTATTGATGGCGGCGGGCATTACAAAGCCGTCGTTATAATCAATGTGCTCGCCTATCAGGTTTATCCGCCCGGGCGAAAAATATAAAATGGGTTCTGTATTGAATTTTTGATAGAAGCGATCCTTTATCCGTTCAGCTATTTCATTCATGCAACTAAATTAAGTGAGTTCGCTTATTCTCACACAAAAAAGGCAACCTTTCTGTTTGATAACCCGATTCTGTTTTACAGAAACGGATGATATGCAGAATGAACTGAACCCGGCCGGCACAGCCCCCCTGGGCAACCTGAAAGTAGTACCCGAAACAGAGTCGCCTGCAGGCACGGCTCACCTGGTTCATATGAATAACGACCTGGCGGCCGTTATCAATATTAAGAGTTTTGTTACCCCCATTCAGTCGCACCCGCTGGAAGATGATCGTAACCGGGCTGTTAAAAGAGGCATTGATATTCTTGTCTCCTTTATCTTCATTGCGGCGGTTCTTTCCTGGCTCATTCCGCTGATGGCCGTTCTTATAAAACTGGACTCTAAAGGCCCGGTATTCTTTCTGCAGAAAAGAAATAAACGCCGCGGCGAATTATTCAGTTGCATCAAATTCCGTTCGATGCGTAGTAATGTGGATGCGGATATTCTGCCTGCAGGCAGGAACGACATCCGTATTACTAAATTGGGAAAGTTCCTGCGCAAACATTACCTGGACGAACTGCCCCAGTTCTTTAATGTACTTTGGGGCGATATGTCCATCATAGGTCCCCGGCCGCACATGGTGAGTGAGAATATAAAATACGACGGGCTGATAAAAAATTACAATTCCCGGCATAAAGTAAAACCGGGTATCACCGGCCTGGCACAGGCAATGGGCTATGTGGGGGAAACAGACAATGCACACAAGATGAAGACCCGGGTTGACATGGATATCTTTTATATCCGTCACTGGTCGTTCAGGCTGGATATGATCATTTTGTACCGCACGCTGCGTAAAAGTGTAGGTTTGTAATGCACATTCTTTTTTTGAGAACGAAATCAGTGAACCACATAGAACATTGGGAACATAGGCTTTCACATAGAATACTATGTGTGCATTTCTATGTACCTATGGTCCTATGTGGTTCAAAAAGAAAATAACCTTGACTAATACATTACAAAAAATACTGGGGGTACTGGATAAAAAAGAAAAGAAGCATTTCTTCATCCTGCTGCTGCTCGACATCATTGTAAACATCTTCGACATTCTTTTCCTGGCCGGGTTGTTATGGATCATCCGTTTTTATATTCAGCCCGGCCAGGTTAACTACCCGTCTTTTTTACCCGCCTGGCTCATTAACCGGGAATCCGTTTCGTTCATTGCCCTGTTTGTACTGTTGTTCAGTATAAAGAACTGGGCGGCTTTTGTCATTTCCCGGGCGCATTTCACCTTCACCAGCAAGGTTGCCGTCCGTCTTTCGCAAAATGCGCTGGTAAAATACCAGCAGGCTGCATTCGGCGAATTCATCAACATCGATTCATCGGTTCACATCCGCAATATCTGTTTCCGGCCATTTGAATTCTGCCAGTTCATGCTCTCGGGCATTCAGCAGATCATCACCCAGGTCTCGCTGATGGCATTAACGGTTATTGCCATCCTGCTTTTCAATGCAAAACTCTTTTTGCTGCTGCTGTTGCTGTTGCTTCCGCCTGTTATTGTGGTATTCTGGTTCATGAAGAAGCGGCTGACCGTTACCAAAAAGAATATCTATACCAGCAACGAGCGGTCTTTACAATATGTACTGGATGCCCTGAAGGGATGGGTGGAGGGAAACATCTACCACCGCAACGATTTTTTCCTGCAGCGTTTTATCAGCAGCCGCAAAAAATTCAGCATCCATTTATTTGATTCGCTGGCGCTGCAAACCATGCCCGGCCGCATCATTGAGATATTTGCCGTACTGGGCCTGTTCCTCTTAATTGTAATTGCAAAATGGGGAGTCAATGCAGACAGCAGCATGCTGATAACCATCGGCGCTTTTATGGCAGCCGCTTATAAGATCATTCCCGGCATTGTGAAGATCATTAACCTAAGCGGGCAGATGAAAGCATATGAATTTTCTGCGGATGAACCGGAACAAAACATACAGGCAGAAAAAAGATCTTCCCAAACCGTGGGAGCGGGTATTGAATCTGTTGAGTTAAAGAATATATATTTCCGGTACGAGACGGCCTCCGTGTTGCATAATTTTTCAGCTACCCTCACCCGGGGCGATTTTGTTGGTATTACCGGCGAATCGGGCCGGGGAAAAACAACCCTGTTCAACCTGCTACTCGGTTTTTTAAGTCCTGCAGAAGGTGAGATATTGATCAACGGCAGCAGAACCAGATCTCATGAAATAGCAGCTTACTGGCCCTTTATCTCTTATGTAAGGCAGCAGGGATTTTTTATACACGATACCATATTGAAAAATATAACGCTGGAAGAAGAGCAATACAATAAAGAAAGGCTGGAACATGCGGTAACGGTTTCGGGGCTTAAAAAAGTGCTGGAAAATTTCCCGGAAGGCATCAATAAAATGATCACCGAAGGCGGAAAGAACATAAGCGGCGGCCAGCAGCAGCGCATTGCATTGGCCCGGGCGCTTTATAAAGAAGCCCCATTGATCTTACTGGATGAACCCTTTAACGAGCTGGATGAAGAAGCCACTCATTTACTATTGCAGCATTTTAAAGAACTGGCTGCTGCAGGCAGGTTGGTACTGATGATAACCCACGATAAAAAAAGTCTTTCGTATTGCAACAAAATAATTTCGCTGGATGAACAGGTATAGCAAAACACTGGTGATCCTTACGCCCGGCTTTGCGGCCTCGGAAGCAGATAGCACCTGCCTGCCCATGCAACAGGCATTGGTACGAACAGTAAAGAAACACTACCCGGAACTCAATATCGTTATCCTCAGTTTTCAGTACCCTTTCTTTAAAAGAACCTACCAATGGTACGGCACAACCGTTATTAGTTTTGGCGGAAAGAACAGGAGAGGGTTTTCGAAACGGTTACTGCGGCCGAAAATTTATTCCGCGTTAAAAGAGATACAGCGTACGAACAATATCATTGGCCTGCTCAGTTTCTGGTATGGCGAGTGCGCCTGGGTGGGAAAAAGATTTGCTGACAAGAATGATCTCAGGCACTATTGCTGGTTACTGGGGCAGGATGCGAAGAAGGGAAATAAGTATGTAAAGGATATAAGGTTGAAAGCAGGCGAACTGATCGCTCTCTCTGATTTTTTACAGGATGAGTTTGAAAGGAATTATGGAATAAGGCCGGAACATGTAATACCGCCGGGTGTCAGCACAATCTGTTCGGATGTGCCAATAAAAGAAAAAGACATTGACATCATTGCAGCCGGTTCTCTTATTCCCTTAAAGCAATATGAGATCCTGCTCGAAGTGATCGCAGCAATTAAAAAAGAAAGGCCCGGCGTAAGCGCCGTGCTCATGGGTGATGGACCGGAGAGGGAAAGACTGCAGTCCATCATCAGCTCAAAAGAACTTGAACAGAACATAA
>DAOLIP010000173.1:0-4694 GCA_035328475.1 Ferruginibacter sp. | reverse complement strand
GGGAGAAGAAAGTATCGGCGGGGCAGCTATTTCAAACCGGCTTTGAATATACCGTAGCGGGGAAAAAAGTGTTGTTAAAAACAGGAGTCGCTTTCGCAAGCAACTCCTGTTTTTGAGCATAAACTACTCAGGAAATTTCAATCAGCCTTGGCTGCTTTTGTTTTGCGTGTTCCTTTTTAGGAATTAGCAAGTGCAAAATGCCATCTTCATACTTCGCCTGAATTTTTTCAGTGTCAACCACATCCTTTTGCAGGTTAAAGGTCCTTGAAAAAGACTGGTAGCTAAATTCCCGGCTGCTGTACCTTACATCATCTTTTTCCTCTTTTCCAGTAGTTCTTTCAGAACTGATGGTAAGCATGTTCCCTTCAAGCTGCACCTTGAAATCTTTTTTCGTCATGCCCGGTGCTGCTACTTCAACCTCGTAGTCATCTGTAGTTTCCTTGATGTTGACTGCAGGGATTGTGGTGTTTGTGTCTGAAAAATTTGTCAACCCCCAATTAAAAATGTCACGGTTAAGGAAATCATCAAAAAGTGTAGGAAAATGGTTCAGCAAATTGCCATTTCTCTTTACGATTGTCATAATTGCCTCCTTTTTAATTTGGTTAATAATTATTTTTTGAACTGGTAAACAAAAAAAATACCACCCGTGGTTATAGTCCTTAATGCTGAAATAATTTCAGAAAAAATGAAATTTTTTCAATAGCAGGGGTCAAATTTTCAGTGTTATGTGCTGCTGTGATCACAGGCAGGGGCATCATCTTACATCTGTTTTGGACAGTTCTCCATAAGGTTCTTACCAGCTATCCGGCAGTAAACAGTACGGGCTGATTGGGTTAATACAATTTGAAACCTGTATACAAAAACCGGGATGCCCTTTCAGTAACATCCCGGTTTAAAAATCCATTCATTATTTCTTACCAGATCTTCGTACGCTTCTCCGGTGCCTTATACATTTTATCTCCTTCCTTCACATCAAAGGCTTTATAAAATGCTTCCATATTGGTAAGCGGCCCGTTGGCACGGTGTACGCCGGGCGAGTGGCTGTCGGTAAGTATGCGCTGTGCGGCGGCTTCGGGTGTAATGTTATTACGCCATACCTGCGCCCAGTTCAAAAAGAAACGCTGGTCGGGGGTAAAGCCATCTATCTTTTTATTGCTCTTGCCCTGTTTGGTATGTTTAAAGGCTTCGTAGGCAATGCTCAGTCCGCCCAGGTCGGCAAGGTTCTCGCCAAGGGTAAGGCGGCCGTTCACGTGAAGGGTATCCAACACTACGTAGCCGTTGTATTGTGCTACCACTTCATCGGCACGCTTTTTAAACTCATCGGCATCGGCCTTTGTCCACCAGTCGTGTAAATTGCCATCAGCATCAAACTGCCGCCCCAGGTCGTCAAAACCATGGGTCATTTCGTGGCCTATCACGGCCCCAATACCTCCGTAGTTAATGGCATCATCGGCTTCAAAGTCGAAGAAGGGTGAACGAAGTATGGCTGCCGGAAAAACGATCTCGTTGCTTGGGGGACTGTAATAGGCATTCACAGTAGAGGGTGTCATCAGCCATACCGTTTTGTCGATGGGTTTGCCCAGTTTGCTGATGTTCTCCTGGTAATTCCATTGGTTGCAGCGCAACACATTGCCAATGAAATCATTTCTATTTATAACCAGTCCCTCATAGGTCTTCCACTTATCCGGGAAACCGATCTTTTTAGTGAAGGCATGCAGTTTACCCAGGGCACGTTGTTTGGTTTCGGGGCTCATCCAGTCTAATTGTTTGATGCGGCTGTCGAAGGTCTCCTGCAGGTTGTTCACCAGTTCCAGCATTCTTGCTTTTGCGGCCTGGTTAAAATATTTGTCAACATAAAGCTGCCCGAGCAGTTCGCCCAGTTGCCCGTCTACCAGGTTACTCATGCGTTGCCAGCGGGGCGTTTGTTCTTTCTGCCCGCTCAATACCTGGTTGAAGGCAAAGTTTGCGTCCACAAAATCCTTACTAAGGTATTGGGCAGCACCTTTCATAACGCCCCATTGCAGGTACACTTTCCAGTCGGCCAGTGAAGTAGCTGCAAGTAATGAATCAATAAATACCATGAACTTAGGATTGCTCACAACCAGGCTGTCCTGTTTTGTTTTATATCCCAGTTGGGTAAGAATATTCCGCCAGTTGAGGTTGGGTGTTTTAGCGCTGAGGCCATCTACAGAGAACTTGTTGTAGAGCTTCACCGGGTCTCGCATTTCTACCCGGCTCATTTGTGCCTGTGCAATGGCTGTTTCCAGTTGCATGATGGTGGCCGCATTGGCCAGTGCTTTGTATTCTTCCCAACCGCAGAGTTTAAAAAGCGTGGTAATGTATTTTGTGTATTCGGTGCGTATCTTCTGGTTACGGGCATCGTTCTTTAAATAATAATCCCGGTCGGGCATGGTAGTGCCGCCCTGGCCAATATTGATGATGTAGCGGGTAACATCCTTTGCATCCTGCCGTACGCCGATATTGTACAGCGGGTTGGCAACAGATCTTGAACGCAGGTAATTGATATGGTCCAGCATCTGTGATTTGGAACTGAGTTTTTCAATTTCATCGAGGTAGGGTTTAACCGGTTGTGCGCCCAGTTTTTCAATGGCTGCACTGTCCATGGCGCTTGCATAAAAATCGCCTACCCGTTTCATCAGGTTATTTTTGCCGGGGTTGGCGGCGGCTTCTTCCAGCAGTCCTTTCAGTGCCTGCGAACTTTCTTCGATCAGTTTGTCAAAACTTCCCCACCTTGTTTTCGACGGGGGAATGGGTGTTTTCTTTATCCAGTTGCCGTTGGCATACAGGTAGAAGTTATCGCCCGGCTTTACACTCAGGTCCATATTGGCGGGGTCAATAAATTTTTTGCTTGTTTTTTGTGCAGTGACGGTAAGTGTAACGCATAAAAGACCAGCCAGCACAAAAGCAATTGCAGTTTTCTTCATATATCTTGATTTTTTTGGAAAAATAAAAATAGGCATCCTCAAATAAATAGCCTGAGAAAATATGTTAACGGCGAAAAATGCGGATGGCCCGATCGTAGAATTACTTCCCGTTCAAATAAAATTAATAAGATGCAAGGCTTCAATGATTAAATTTGCTCACTGGTATGACCCTTTCAACACTGCGATACACAGCATTCCTTTTTTTAATGCTTTTTTCCTCCGTTGTTGCTGCCCAAAACAGCCATTCAAACCCGGGCATAATTACGGGCAGTATTCTTGATGCCGCCAACGGAAAGGCCATACAAGGCGCCGGTTTAACCATCAGCCTGGTCTCCGATTCTACAGTTAAACAAAACCAGCTGAGCCTGAAAGACGGCGAATTCCTTTTTGACAAACTTCCCTTTGGTTATTACCGCCTGCAGGTGAATGCGGTTGGTTTTAGCAATCTCTCCATCGACAGTATTTATATCCGCCAGGAACGTTTTGATTTTGACCTGAACGATATCAAACTCAACCGGGCAACCACCACCATGAACGAAGTGGTGATCTATGCAGAGAAACCGCTTATTGAGAACAAAGATGGTAAGATCATCTTCAATACCGGCGAATCGGCGTTGAGTTCCGGCGCCACCACCACCGAGTTACTGAAGCAAACGCCGCTGGTGAATGTAGATAACGATGGCAAGTTGCTGCTGCGTGGTAAGGAAGTGAAGATACTGATCGATGATAAACCGATAGAATTGGATGCCAAGCAACTGCAGGACCTGCTGGAGAGTATGCCCGGCAGCATGATCGAAAAAATTGAAGTGATGACCACCCCGCCGCCGCAATACGCCAATGAAAGAGGCGGTGTGATCAATATTGTTACCAAGAAGAATAAGGTTGGTTTTAACGGAAGACTGAATATCAGTTACGGCGCCCGGGGCGAAGCCGGTATCAACGGCAACCTGGGTTACCGGAAAAACAAATTCGTACTTAATTTTTCGGCCGGGTTTGGATATAACCAATACCGGAGTAACAGCTACAGCAACCGGCAGAACTATTACACCGATTCGGTTAATTTTTTCAACACCATAGGCAAAAGCGGCAGCAATTACCGCCGGCCCAATTTCCGGCTGAGCGTGGATTATGACCTGAACAAACAGCACAGCCTGAACTTTACGGGCTTGTACAACAGCAATAATTCGGCTAATGAGAATGAGGTAGAGTACAGCAATCTCAACCGCTATTCGCAGTTGTATAAATTAAGTAACCGCATCACAGGTACTGATAATGAAAGCTGGAATCCCAATTTTAACCTTACCTATACGTTCAAGGGAAAGAACCCTAAAGAGGTACTGAAGATCATTGCCGGCATAAATTACAATGCCAATAATAACGTGAGGGATTTTTTTCAGCAGTACCTGAACCCGGATAATACACCCACGGGTGTTGATTCGACCCAGCAGCAGGGAACCTACAGCAAGAATCACAGCATTAACCTGGCCATCAATTATGATAAGCCACTGGCTAAAAAGTTTTCGATGAACCTGGGAACAAACCTTGTCCGCTACAATAACCACAATGTGCTCAATACCGAGTTTATGAAAAAGCCGGAGAATGTTTTTATCCGCAATGAAGTGCTGAGCAATGATTTTCATTTTCATCAAACCATTTACGGGCTAAGGGCATCGCTGCGCTATGATATTATGCTTGACTTTTACATCAATGCCGGCGTGCAGGTAGAGCATACCGAAACCAATTTTGATA
>DAOLIP010000172.1:0-4716 GCA_035328475.1 Ferruginibacter sp. | reverse complement strand
CTAAAAATCTTCCGTCAAGGGTAAAATGAAATAGTCACAACAGTTGAATAAACCCCGGCTATGTGCGACTTACCGGCTAACAATATTCCCCGGCACCTGTAACATTGATTTCATTTTTACTCCTTGCCTCCAGATTTTCTTAACGCAATTTTTTCCGAGGCCCACACGTCAAAACACCCTGCAGATTATATAACACTGGGTTTCATGCTTGGTATTGACCCAGCCCTTTTATTTTTCTTACTATTATATTAGCTGAGTGCTGTACAATCCTAAGAGTAGAATTACCAATGCCGAAGCTACAGTAGTACAAAAGCCGCACATAGCTGTGCCCTGAATCGGGCTGTACATCGATTCAGGGGCTCCTTTTTGTTTCTTTTTTGCCTGCCCCGACGAGCGTAGCGGAACTCGGGGGAGAAGCAAAAAGAAAAAGAAATAAACCGCTGAGTATTTTTCTAAAAAAGTCTTTTAAATAATTTTTACTTTTCTTTTTGCCTTGATGCAATTCTTCGGCTACGCTCAGAAGAAACAAAAAAATCAAGGACAACCCGAATGGCTCCGCCCGTTTGTCCGGCCAGCGCCACATGAACAGTATACCTTAAATAACACCTGTTCATGCCACATAACATTTTCCAGGATCTTTTTTAGCAGCATACAGTTTGATGATTGTAAGCACGATAGCCTGATTATTTGGAAAGATTAAAATGGAAAAATACCGGGAATAAGGTCAGTCTTCTCAAATAGAAAGGGTGGGTATGCATTGAATTAAATACGGCTTTTATTTCAATATACATTTTGCACCTAAGAGTAGAATTACTGAAGTTGAAGTCACAGTAGCACAACCGATGCACATAGCTGTATCCGACAATCGGGCTGTAATCGATTGGCGGGCTCCTTTTTTGGTTCTTTTTTGGAGAAGCAAAAAAGAACATAAAAAACAGTACACTGTAATTACAACGTTGACTATTAAGCCAGCATATTCAACTCAACAATCATAATCTGCAATTCATCCCAATCGGCATTTCCTGCAGATCTTCCCAGTCCCATCTTTGTAAAAAATATGTATATGACCGATACAGCAAGATCCGTTTATAATCCCGCCCAGAAGGATACGGCCATTTTTATTGAGACCGTACAGGAAACCAATGGCGCATACAGTTTACTGGAAGTAATAGTAGCGCCCGGCGGCGGCGTGGGCAAACATTATCATAAGGCATACAGCGAAACCTTTACCTGCCTGGAAGGAGAGTTACAGGTTCAGGCCGGAAAACAGGTTTATACATTAAAACCCGGCGACGCACCGGTTACAGCAGAAAAGAATATGCTGCACCGCTTCTTCAATACCAGCGATAAACCCTGCCGTTTCAGCGTTCTCATCAGCCCCGGCTCAAGAGGCTTTGAAGAAAGTGTACAGATCGCATACGGGCTCGCCAGGGATGGCCGCACAAATAAAGAAGGCACGCCAAGTAATATCGGTCACCTGGGTATCCTGCTGGCATTAAGCGAATCAAAACTTCCGGGATGGCAGGGAATGATCGAAAGCGTATTGCTGTGGATAGGAAAACGGGCCGATAAAAAAGGTGTTACCGATCAGCTGAGAAAAGAATATGTGAAGATATAATTGCTCAACTAATCCACCCGAATGTATTAGGCTGTTTATGAAATGATCTTATATTCGGTTACGACTCACCGCAGGCTGCCATGCCATACTGATGCAGTTGGGGCGCAGCCCGATGGAGATGATGGAGCCGGAGATGGAGTTGTATTAATCTGCTTTTCCCTGCTACAAAAAACTTAAAATAACATTTACTCAGGCTGCTGCCCGAAAAAAATAACCTGGCGTATGATGTGCTTTACCCGGCGGTTGTGCGAAATGGCGGGCATCCATTTGGGAGAGCGCTGCATCAACTTTACAGCTTCATCATCAAAGAGGGGGTTGAACGGAACCGTTACCATAACGTCTGTAACATTACCTTCTTCATCGATGGTGGCTTCTATCACAACCGTGATCATTTCCGTATTCACCAGCCGTACCCCTTGCGGAAACTCCAGCCTGCTTTCCAGAAAAGATTTCCATTTTGTATTGCCTCCTTTGAATGTTGCCGGCCGGTCGTGGCTGGTTGTATCGGTTAACGGCACGCCTTCTTCATTATAATAAGTACGGTTCAGTTGTTTTTCGTTATCATAGTCTTCTACCGAAGCCGGTTTACCGTTTTTATGAAAATATTGCCAGCGGCCATTGAGTTTACCTTTATAAGTGCGGCCCGCTGCCGACGGAACTCCGTTATCGTACCAATATATATGTACGCCGGCACCTGCTGCATCATATACCGACGAATCGGATGCATACCCGTTTTTGTGCCAGCCCATGTGGTAAAGCGGCTTACCGGATTCATAAAAAACTGAATCGCTCATCATTCCATTGATATGATACGAAAGCCACAGTCCTTCTTTTTTATCATTTACATAACGGCCTGCCGCTGACCAGTTACCGTTCGCATAATAATACCTGAACCAGCCATCCGGGATCGTACATGCACTGTCGGCATATAGTCCTTTCATTTGCAACTGTTTGTTCGAAAGGTAAAAATCCTTTCGCAGCCAGCCACTATCTGTCTTTTCTGTGAGTGAAACAAACCTTGCCCTCGATGGATCACAGGGTTTCCACTCCCAGTCGTAATATTTCCTTTCCTGCGCTGCCGCATGCAATGCACAAAAAAAGAACAAGAAAAGAAGTGCCTGTTTCATCAAAACAAATGTAGGCAAAACTTTCCCTGTTCTTTTCTATGAATGTCCTGTTTTGAACCACATAGAACATAGTACACATAGTGAATACGCCAGAACCTATGTGAAACCTGTGTTCTCTATGTATCTATGTGGTTCAAGTTTGAAACCATGACCTCCCTTTTTTATACTCAACCGCTTTTTTCGTTGATCAGGTCGTTCCATGATCCGGCAACCTGCTTCAGGTGTTCCAGGTCGTGAATGGAATCCACCCCGTATTTATAGAATGTAAGGTCGGCCGGTACCATCTGCTTACTCTTAAACTGCAGCCGGATTTTGACAGAAGATATAAAGATATCGGTTACCTTATCTTCTCCTCTTACCTTTTCAACCACGGTATCGTTATTCACCATCAGCCGGCTGTCGGTAATTTCATTTAATTCAATAAGCACCGGCTCAACAGGCTGTTTGCTGTTATCAATGAACATCAGGCGGCGCTGCAATTCGTCAAGCCCGATCATACGGTTTTGCAGAAATTCCTTTTTATTTATAGAGATGCCAAGGGCGCCGGCGGCCCGGGTAAAATAATTTTCGTGCTTATCTGCTTCTTTTCTCCGCTGCCGGATGCTGGTATAAGATAAGCCAAGAACAATAAGCACTACTGCGCCAACAATGCCGGCAGCAAATAATAAAGTGGAAGTATCCATTTCAATTGTTTTAAATGATCAATAAAATAGGTTTGTCCATCCCGTACGTAATGATTTACTCACCGGTACGGGATGCAAAGAAAAACTCTATCACAGCCAGGATGCTGTAACATTCTTCTTCAGTAAAAAGAAATAAGAATAGAAATGGTTACCAGAAAAAATGGTGGGGAAAGAGAAATAAAAATATATGAGTTAACTCGTCGGCGAATCTTATCTCATCACCGGATGATGCTTTAACCGTATTACTCAGCTTAGATGCATGTATCAGCAAAAGTTCCTTGCCATGTTGCGTTCTTTTGGAAGCCACCGGGCTTCCGGCCTGCGCTTCCTGTATATGACAGAGAGAAGGTTCGGGCAGCCCGTCAATATAGTTCACATTGCTTTCGCCAGCCGGTTCCGAAAGTCCCTTTTCCTGCTTCGCCCAGTCTTTTGAATGAACGGGGCCTGCCACAGCCGTATTTATTACGGCGAACAGTACTAAAAAGCAGAAGAGCCGGTATGTGAATTGTTTCTTCAATTATAGTATAACTTATTGATGCAAAGATAGGCATACTGCTGCAGTATACAGCCGCATCCATAGCGCATTCTTGTTTTAAAACTGTTAACGTATAATATACCGGCTGCCGGGTATTTTATACAGCTGCTGCTGTTATTACATTTGATAAAACAATACAAATGCGGATAATATATAACACAACGCTTCTTCTTTCAATATCTGTGGTATTATGTGGCTGCCCCTGGTGGTCGAATGTGGGCCTGGATGAAAAACCGCTGATGAAGATAGATCCCGCCCTGCTGGGTACCTGGCACGATGAGAATTATCCCGGAGTTGAGACCGAGGTTGTTTTTACAAAGCTGAACGACCAGGTGTATTCCGTTAAAGCCCATGTATGGGATGGCGATGAGCGGTACGAAGACCTGGTGGGGAAGGCCTGGTTCTCGGAAGTGAATAAAGTGAAGCTGCTGGTGCTGCACGATACAAAGGCCGACAGTTATTGGTTTGCCGAAATAAGCCGTTTTGAAAATGAAATGAGTGTTACATTTCTTTCTGCTTCCAATAAGATTCAGGAATTTACAAGCACCGCTGCCTTGCGGAAATATATGGAATCGCTGTATGCGGCTAAAAAAATAAAGTACGATGGGGATGCCGGGTTGGTTAAGTTGAAAAAGGAGGCGGAGTGAGTTTATAAAATACTCTTTTTAAATAGGTATTTTTCTTTTTGCCTTGATACATTCTTTGCAAAACTGTTTTATTTTTCTTTTCCTTGATGAAAAGAAACAAAAATCA
>DAOLIP010000171.1:0-4970 GCA_035328475.1 Ferruginibacter sp. | reverse complement strand
GCGTTACGGCAGAAAATTCAAAAAGGATGATCGAGAAAATAAGAACCGGGAGCCATTAAACTGTTTTAAAGCCCTTAAGTAAAATACCTGTTATTGGGCGCAGGTACGCACCGCTGCATTTACTCAGCCGCATACCTGCGCCGGTTAAAGAGATCTATTCATCTTTTTCCATTGCAAAGGCAATGTAGCTGGTTAATGGCAATACTTCGGTCTTCCCTTTCAACCGTGCTATTGCCTGTCCGCGGTGATAACTGGAATGCATTACTAAATGCAGAACAGCATCGGCTACCGGTAACTTTCTTTTTGTTCCGTCTAACGGGAAAACGAAATGAACAATGCGGCTTAGTTCTTCGTCGTTTGCATTTTTCAGGTAATTTTTCCATTCCGTAAAAACCTGGTTCATTAAGGTCTTACTTTCTTCCAGCGTTCTTTCCTGGAAAAGTGTTGTTGTAATTTCAGTGCCTTTTACCCTGCTGAGCCACATACTATAGGAAGATAGTAAATGCGAGAAAAGAAGAAGTGTTCTTTCGTCGGGCTGGTTTGCTTTCTCTATGGTTTCTGCAAGCAGGCTGTTTGCCCATACTTCCGATTCAACCAGTTTTAATAAGTGATCTTTTAATGTCATTTTGTTTAGTTATTTGGCAAAGTTAATCTACTGCGTGGTTTGGGATGCAAGATCCGTATTAATCTGTATTAACCCCGCCATCCGTGTTCTATCCCCTCAATTCACCTCCCGTTTCGCTCAATTCATTCCTGATAGCCTTCTGATAAAAGATCCGGTACAACATCTTTGCATCAGCCATACAGGGACATTAACGTATAACCAGAAAAACATTTTATGAAACGAAATTTTATCTTATCACTCATTCTTTTATTATCGGTTTTCAGCAGCGTAATGGCTGCCCCCCCAACGGTACCGGCAAGCAGCCTGCAGTTTCCGGCGGCCAGCCTCGACGGCAACCGCTTTACCATGACCTTCAACAAGGGCAATGGCGCTTTCCGCATCATTGTGGTAAAACAAGGCAGCCCGGTAAACACTTTACCGGTGAACGGAATAGAGTATGCGGCCAATGCCGCCTATGGCACGGCCGGTACCGAGTTTGCCCCCGGCGATGGATACGTGGTATTCCGCGGCAGCAACGGCGCCGCCAGTGTTTCACAGATCGTAAACAACCTGCAGGCAGCTACAACCTATCATCTGGCCGTGTTTGAATTCAACGGAAGCGGTGTAACTACTGAATACCTTATGATCGGGTTGACAGGAAATGTAACTACCAAGTCGGCACCTACTGTGCAGGCTGCCGTTACCAGTTTTACCGCTATTGCAGGTAACAAACTCACCATCAACTGGAGCAATGGAAACGGGGAAAGAAGACTGGTGATCGCAAGAAAAGCAGCAGCCGTGAATGCATCTCCCGTTAACCTGACTGATTATTCGCATTCAACTATTTTCGGAAGCGGTGCTTTACTCAACGGCGATAATTATGTTGTATACAAAGGAACGGGTACCAATGCAACCATCACCGGCCTCGATCCGAATACGGTTTATCATTTTGCCGTGTTTGAATACAATGGAAATTTTGGTCCTGTATATTTAACACCGGGTGCAGCGGGCAGCCAGCTTACCAACAGCGGACCTACGCAGGCATCGGGCACCATCTCCTTTAATAATTTTGAAGGCAATCGCTTAACAACAAGTTTCAGTCCGGGTAATGGAAAATACCAGCTCATCATCATGCGGCAGGGATCGCCTGTTACCGCAGTACCGGTGAACGGGCAAACCTATACTGCCAATACCGCATTTGGTGCTGGTCAGCAAATCGCTCCCGGCGAATACGTGGTGAACTCCATTGGTGTTGACCGTACATTCACCAACCTGTTGCCGGCAACCACTTATTATTTCAGGATATACGATTTTGATATGGATGCAGCAGGCAATACCTACTATCTCACTTCTTCATCTTCGCAAAACAACGGAAGCACCGTAAGCGCACCAACCGTGCAGGCAAGTAATGTAACTTTTGAAAATATAACCGGGTCGTCAATGAATATCCGGCACGTTGCAGGCAACGGTACATTCCGGATAGTGGTGATGAAACAGGGATCAGCTGTTGATGCTGTACCGGCCGACCTTACAAAATATACCGGTAACCAGGTGTTCGGTCAGGGCACACAGATAACCCCGGGTAATTATGTACTCACCGGCGGACAAAACGGAACCTTACTCAATGTAGCGGGGCTTACACCGGGTCTTACTTATCATGTAGCCGTGTTTGGATTCAATGGCAATAACTATCCTGTATATGCAGTACCCGGTACAATCGCCAGCATTACCATTCCCAATGAACCAACCGCAGCCGCAACGAATATGACATTCAACACCCAGCAGGGAAATGCATTCCGTATACAATGGACGGGTGGCGATGGAGCAAGAAGAATTGTGGTAGCAAGAAAAAGTTCAGCCGTTACGGCATTGCCAGTTGATGGAGTAAACTATACCGCAAGCAATTTGTTTGGAAACGGAACGGAGATCGCACCCGGGCAGTTTGTGATCTACGACGATATCAACAGGGTGATCGACATGCAGAACCTCGAGATCGGCACCACCTATCATATTGCCGTTTATGAATACAATACATCAGCTGCCGGGCCTGATTATCTTACGTCAACTTTCCTTGCAGGAAATCATGCAACCGTATCAGCGCCATCGGTACAAACATCCGGCTTATCGGCAAGCGGCATACAGAATACACAGGCAACCATTAATTATACAGCCGGTAACGGCGGCAGCCGTTTATTGATCATGCGTGCCGGTTCGCCGGTGAATGCCGAACCGCAGGACCTGGTGAATTATAATTATTCTTCGGTGTATGGTGTACAGGAGATCGGTACGGGCAATTACGTGGTGCAGAAAGCAAGCACAGGCAGCAATGCAGTGGTAACCGGCCTTAGTCCCAACACACAATATTATGTAAGTGCATTTGAATTGAACGGCAGCACGGGGCCGGTATATTTACGTCCCGGATCATCCTTCAGCTTTACCACCACGGGTTCGGGTGTTACGCCTCCCACTACCAATGCAAGCGCTGCTTTATTCAGTTTAATTGACGGCAATAAATTTTCTTTTGCCTGGAGCAATGGAAACGGCGCCAAACGAATTGTAGTGATGCGTCAGGGAAACCCGGTGAGTTTTGTTCCTGCTAATGGAATTGATTACACTGCCAATGCAGCATTCGGTACCGGTACTGATCTTGGCAGCGGTCAATATGTTGTTTTAAACGGTATACAAAACACCGTTGCCATCACCAACCTGCTTCCATCCACCGTTTATTATTTAGCGGTGTATGAATACAACGGCAGCGGCGCAACAGCAACTTACTTAACGGCCGGCGTTTTAACCGCCAACAGGAGTACGGCAACTGCTCCTGCGGCCGGAATCACTGCATTGAACGGAACTGCTTCCAATCTTACCATCAATATCAGCTGGACAGGCGGCCCTGGTGACGGAAGAATTGTAGTAATGAAAGAAGGCAGCGCTGTGAGCGGCACTCCTGCTGACCTGGGTAAGTATCCTGCCAATACTGTTTTCCAGAATGGTTCTCAAATTGCCGCGGGTGAATACGTGGTATATGCAGGAAACGGGAACAGCGTAACGGTTACCGGCTTGCAGGCAAACAAAACCTATCACTACAGCGTATTTGAATACAACGGCATTGATGCGCCGGTTTATAATACAATAAATGTTGCCGGTGCAAGCACCCTGGTATCAACACCGCTTCCCTTAAAGTGGTTGTACGTGAATGCAACGCAAACCAATGCAGGTATTGTGCTTAAATGGGGAACTGCGGATGAGATAAACACGGGTCTCTTTATTGTGGAACGTAAAACAGGCACGGGTGATTTCGGTCTTGTACGTAAAGTACTGGCAAAAGGAAATGCGGTGCAGAATGACTACAGCATAACCGATGCTTCCGGCCTCAGCGGAATTGTATATTACCGCATCAAACAATTAGACAAGGATGGCCGGTTCACGTATTCCATCACAGTGATGCTGAAAGCTGGTGAACCGCAGCAGTCGCCCAGGCTTTACCCCGTACCGGCAAAGGATTTTACAACCATTAGTTTACCGAACGGAATGGATAAAGCAGAGATGAAGATCTATGATATGAGCGGAAAAATGCTGAAGAGCAAGACCGTGATGAATGGAGAAACGATCTCTTTACAGGGATTACAACCGGGCATGTACCAGGTGCTGATCGTGGATAAGCAAAATAAATATACAGAAAGGCTGATGATACAGTAAGCAGTTGGATGTTTGGATAAAGGGCCTCCCGGAAGGGAGGCTTTTTTAATATTGAACAAGGAACAAGGAATTCTGAATATTGATCGGAATGGAACACTTCAAAATTTTACATTTTAATTTAATTCTAAGGAAAAAATATTGAACAAGGAATTCTGCATTTTGGTCGGAATGGAACACTTCAAGATTCTACATTCCTTGTTCCTTGTTCGATATTCGTTAGTTCATCCATCCATCTCATAACCTCCGCTCCTTCTCTCCCGCTGCATGGATTCTCTGCCTCACCCAAAAAATACTGCACTACCTTTTCGATCATCGGCTGCTGCACATGCTGCAGCGGTTCAAAGTCGAGAATGGTTGTTTGCTCCTTTAGTGCTAACCGGATGCTGTTGCCGCTGAAAAAAGAGAAGCCGATCTTTCCTTCTGTACCGGTGATCTCGCAATGATCGGTTGATTCATCGGCATTAAAACACCAGGCACCGTTGAACGCAATGCCGTTCTCAAATAAGATATCTGCCGCAACCGTATCGTCTGCAGCATAAAGACCGTTTTGTCTTGACGAAACTCCGCTGATCTTTTTTGCATTGCCAAACAGCCAGTATAAAATATCGAGTTGATGTGGAGCCAGGTCGTGAAAGAGCCCGCCACCCGATATCTTGGGATCAACCCG
>DAOLIP010000170.1:0-5001 GCA_035328475.1 Ferruginibacter sp. | reverse complement strand
ATTGCTTCCTGCGGCATCAGCGTGCCAAATTTGGTGGTTTTACACGTAAAAAATAAATGCAATTTTAAAATATATAATAAAATATGTCGTTTTCGCTAAAATAATAGAAAATATTCTAGGTGTCAGCATGTATATTTGTCGAATTAATATTTACCCTTTATGAAAATCGGCGTACCAAAAGAAATTAAGAATAATGAGAACCGTGTGGGTATAACCCCCGCAGGAGTTTTTGAGTTAATAAAGAACGGGCATACTGTGTATGTTCAAACCAATGCCGGCCTGGGCAGCGGCTTTTTTGATGAAGATTACCTGGTCGTGGGCGCCACCATACTCCCCACCATTGCCGAAGTATATGCCGCCGGCGACATGATCGTAAAAGTAAAAGAACCCATCAAGGAGGAATATGCATTGATCAGAGAGAACCAGGTGCTGTTCACCTATTTTCATTTTGCCTCCAGCAAAGAACTTACGCGGGCCATGATCAGCAGCAAGGCCGTTTGTATTGCCTACGAAACGGTGGAGGACGAAGACGGCACGCTACCATTACTCACCCCTATGTCGGAAGTGGCCGGAAGAATGGCCATTCAGCAGGGTGCAAAATATTTAGAAAAACCGATCAAAGGCAAGGGCATTTTATTGGGTGGTGTTCCCGGTGTTCCGCCAGGTAAAGTATTGGTGCTGGGCGCCGGGGTGGTGGGCACACAGGCCGCAAAAATGGCGGCAGGACTTGGTGCACACGTGACCATCCTCGACATTAACATGAAACGGCTTCGTTATGTGAATGATGTAATGCCCAGCCATGTGGTTACCGAATTCTCCAGCGAGTATAATATCCGCAGGCATATTGCCACTCACGACCTGATCGTAGGAGCTGTTTTGGTTACCGGTGGAAAAGCGCCCAAACTGATCACTAAAGACATGCTGAAAGAGATGCATCCGGGAACCGTAATGGTGGATGTGGCCGTGGATCAGGGCGGTTGCTTTGAAACTACGAGGGCCACTACGCACGAAGATCCTACGTATATCATCGATGATGTGGTTCACTACTGCGTAAGCAATATGCCCGGCGCCGTGCCTTACACATCAACGCTTGCACTTACCAATGTAACGCTGCCCTATGTTTTAAAAATTGCAAAGATGGGTTGGCAAAAAGCCGCTGAATTAAATAAAGACCTGGCAAAAGGTCTCAACATTGTACATGGAGAGATCGTTCATGAAGGAATACCCAGGCCGTAGATCGATCCTTATTTTTATTTCATCGGCGTCCTACTGTCCAGGAAGACTTACTTTTCGATTCAGATAAAATTCCTTTCCTTAGTGGAAATGAAAATCATAACCTGGAACTGCAATATGGCTTTCCGGAAAAAAGCGGTACATATCCTGGCGCATGAACCGGATATTTTAATCATCCCGGAATGCGAACACCCGGATAAACTAACTTTCGCCAACGACATCCCCAAACCCACCGATATGCTTTGGTTTGGTGAAAACAAAAATAAGGGCCTCGGCATTTTCTCTTACAAAAGTTTCCGCTTCAAACTCATCCGTTCGCATAACCCGGAATTAAAAATGATCATACCCATTGCTGTAAGCAGCAGCAATTATTCCTTCAACCTCTTTGCTATCTGGGCAAATAATCCAACCGACCCCGATGGCCAATACGTGGAGCAGGTGTGGAAAGCCATTCATCATTACAACAGGAAACTATCCGCAAAGAACACGGTATTGGCCGGCGACTTCAACAACAATACCATCTGGGACAGGAAATACCGGACCGGCAATCACTCTCATGTGGTAGATCGTTTAAAAAAGAAAGGCATCGTCAGTTCCTATCATCTTTATCATAACCAGCAACAGGGAAACGAAATGCATCCAACTTACTATTTATACCGCCATCAAGACAAGCCCTACCACCTTGATTATTGCTTTGTGTCATCCGATCTTGCCGACAGGATTCAGTCGGTGGAAGTAGGCGATCATGAGCAATGGTGCGCTTACAGCGATCATGTTCCCGTGATCGTAACATTTAATGAACAGGATATTCCTGAATAGATTAAAGGGTTTATCTTTAAAATGATTTTTGTTTCTTCAAATTCCAGACAATAACAGATCATGAAAAAAATACTACTACTTATTCTCCTGGTTCCTTCCCTGTCTGAAGCGCAACAGGCTGCCCCCCGGTTTGAGAACGATACGCTTTACACTTCCGGCGGATACAGGATCTACAAAGGCCAGGTACTGCAGCTGGGAAAGGGCACTTCAGAAGCCGGTTATTTCCGGTTCATCAAATTTCATCAAAGCATGGGCCGGAGTGATTCGTACAGTTTACAAAACAGTACCATCCTGGTAACTAAAGTAAAAGGATACCGGTATTCCAGCCCGGATAATAACCAGGTCCGTATCTCCGGTACGGTAACATATAAAGACGGAAAGAAAGCAGAAGCGGAGGTCGTTATGAATTTTGAAAGGGCCACCGAAGATTATGATGGTATACCCAGCGAATTATTAATACCGGGAGAATTTAAAATAACACGAACTGCAACAGTGAAAGAAGAAATGAAGAAACAGCCGGCGACGGAAGAAGTAAAAAAACAACCCCTCACCCCCGAAGCCAAAAAGCAAGCTGTGCCCGATGACCTGAAAAAACTACTCGTTGCCGACGAGATCAAAAAACTATTTGACCTGTACAAAGCAGGGGCTTTAACCAAAGAAGAATACGAAGCGCAAAAGAAAAAATTACTGGAACAATAGGATCTGAGCTATAATTTTTCCCGGGTAACAATGGTATAATCCTATTTTTTCTTCACAAGATATTTCAGCCCGATCTCTGCCGAGCTGTAATTGAAGTCATTGAGCCCCTGCTGAAACCCCAATAAGAGGCTCGTTCTTTTTATTCTTTTCTCCAGGTTAAACCGGAACACAACCGGTTTATCTCCGCTGTTTTCCAGGTATCCCAGGTAACCTGCCACATTTGTTTGAATGCGCCAGTTATTTTTATTCCATTCCAGCCCGGTGCCAAACAGAAAGGCATCATCCTGGTTATTCTTATCTGATTCGATCTGCCAGGAATAGAAACCCAACATACCAACCCATTTCAATGAAGAATGCCCGATCGGCTTGCCGAATGAAATGTCAAGATAGTAGCCCGGTGCATCCACATCCCTGGCAGCACCAAAGCCCGATCCTATCGGGAAACGATATCCCATTCTGAGAGCAAGATGAATATGCTTCCTCCATTTTTTCAGCAACTGAATATTTGTATTCAGATGCAGTTCTCCCTCTCCTTTTTTATCATAATAAAACTGGGGAAAAATACGCCGTTCTTCTTTTTTTGCATGGCTTGTTTGATAATATTCGAACGGCACCCAGAAAATATCCATAGACATAAGGTCCTTTACAAGACAGTAGTTGGCATACACGGCATAGTTCTGCGTATTATCGCCTTTGGAAAAATGGAAGTTACCGGCTGCGCTTACAAAAAAATTACTGTCGATACTGCCGTTGCCCACCCGTGGCACGGGCAATGCATTAGGCCCCTGGTAGGCAGGAAAGGTTCGTATATACCTCGACCAATGACTGACCCCGTCCCAGTTCACCAGTTGCGACCATTGCGAAATTGTTTGGGCGTTTACAGCCACCGAAGAAAAGATAAACAGTAATACAAAACATACACGCATCAGCAGAAAATTGTCTGTAAAATTAAACCGGCAGAGATCAATATAATGATGACATTTTTTGATACATGCTATTTAATCTCAGCGTATCAATCAGAATAATTGCTTTACTGCCACTTAATTTATTATCAGTTTGTTTACCAATTTTTCACTGCTTCCTTTTACTACAACGGCATAAATACCTTTGGACAATCCGCTTAGTTCCAGCTTTATGGTTTGTGAACCGGCACTCAGCCTGGCAATCTTTACAAGCTGTCCTGCCTGGTTAATTACCTGTACCTGTTTATCCTCTGCAGTTACTTCGTTTAAAACAACATTCACATACGAAGCAGCCGGGTTTGGATATAACAGAAACTCCTGGCTAAGCCCCTCTGATTTGGTTACTATCCGTACCGGACTGAGTTTATATGCGGCATCGGCATCAACCATTTTCAAGCGATAAAATAGCATTGCCATTGTCACGTTAACATCTGTAAACCGGTAATTACGGATGTTATTACTGTAACCGGCTGCACTTACCTGCCCGATTTTAGTAAAAGCATTACCATCATAACTCCGCTCTACATCAAACCAGGCACTGTTTTGTTCAGACAATGTACTCCAGTTGATCACCACATTAGCCCCCTGGCGCTTTGCGGTTATCTCTACAGCATTTATTGGCAATGGACCTCCTGTGGTTGAAAAAGCCTGTGTAGTACCATAGCCTGAATTACCGGCACTGCCAACTGCCTGGCAGGCGTAATCATAAAAAGTAGTAGCAGAAAGGCCAGGTATCGTGATTGTGGTATCATTGATTGAAGCAATGGTCCAGGTGGTTTCAGTTGATCTTTTATATCGCAAATTGTATGAAGCGGCAGTGCTGTCAGCAGTCCAGGAAAATTTTGCACTGGTATTGGTGATATTAGAAACATTTAATCCTGCCGGTGTCGGAGGCGGCACAGTACTGGTGTCGTTAATGAGAACGGTATAATCCTCTGTTTCGCCTCTTGGATAGACACCACATGGAGTTGGCGGACTGTCGTGGCTCATTATTACCCTCATTCTTGCTGGGCCTAATGGGGCGGCTGAAGGAACGGTAAAATTGAAGGCAATAAATCCTGAAAAATCGGAGTAGAGACTAACGACCTCTTCACCTGCATCGGTAAAATCATTATTATGATTGTAATCGATCCAGATTTTGTAATATTCATATTCCGGGTAAGGAACCAGTCCGGATAAAAATCCCTGAACGTTTTGGTCCCTTGTAAGTGGTGCAATTAGATTGGTAAAATCTCCGTAACCGTTATTGCTTCCTGAATTGTTTATCAGGCTCCCCGATATCCACACC
>DAOLIP010000169.1:0-5008 GCA_035328475.1 Ferruginibacter sp. | reverse complement strand
TGCATTTCACGTACCTGGTGCAATTTGTTATTGACCTCATTGCCACAAACTTTACAAATACCTGTTGCCATTATTCCTGTATTAATAGGATACAAACTTAATTATTTAAACGCTCGCAGAGGAAGTTAAGAAGATAAAAAAATCCCCTGTTGTTGAACAGGGGATCAAATTCAATATGATTGTTTTAAGCAGCTTCCGTACTCATCTGTTTCTGTACTTTCTTCCGGTCTTCTTCATTCAATACCACTTTGCGCATCCGGATGTTCTTGGGTGTAACCTCAATGCACTCATCCTGCTGGATATATTCCATACACTCTTCCAAGGTCATCAGTGTTTTTGGTGCAATACGAACGGCATCATCACTTCCGCTGGCACGGTGGTTGGTCAGTTTCTTCCCTTCCGTTGCATTTACCACCAGGTCTCCTGGTTTAATGTGCTCGGCAATGATCTGCCCGGCGTATACATCTTCTCCCGGATCCACAAAGAAGGTTCCCCTGTCTTGTAACTTATCAATGGAGTAACCGGTTGTTTTTTCTGTGTTCTTTGAAAGCAATACGCCGTTATTTCTTCCGGGTATCGCTCCTTTCCACGGGCGGTATTCAATAAAGCGGTGTGCCATTACGGCTTCACCGGCGGTGTTGGTAAGCATATTGCTTCTCAGCCCGATCAAACCACGTGATGGGATCTCAAATTCCAGGTGCTGCATTTCGCCCTTGGTTTCCATTACGATCAGTTCGCCCTTGCGTTGTGTAACAAGATCGATAACCCTTCCGCTGAATTCCTGCGGCACGTCCACCACCAGGTTCTCATAAGGTTCGCATTTTTTTCCATCGATCTGTTTTACCAGAACCTGTGGTTGCCCAACCGTCAGCTCATACCCTTCACGGCGCATGGTTTCAATAAGGATGCCCAGGTGAAGGATACCCCGTCCGTATACAAGAAAACTATCAGCGCCATCGGTATCTTCAACACGTAAGGCCAGGTTCTTTTCTGTTTCTTTCATCAGCCTGTCACGCAGGTGTCGTGAAGTAACAAATTTTCCGTCTTTACCAAAGAAAGGAGAGTTGTTGATGCTGAAGAGCATGCTCATCGTTGGTTCATCCACGCTGATAACCGGCAACGCTTCCGGAAACTCCACATCACAAATTGTGTCGCCGATATTGAATTGTTCCAGTCCAACAATGGCACAGATATCGCCGGCACTTACTTCAGTAACTTTCTTTTTACCCAGCGCTTCAAACGTGTATAATTCCTTCACTTTTGATTTTAATATCTTTCCATCGGCCTGAACCAGTGCAATATTCTGCGATTCTCTGATTACGCCTCTTGCCACTTTACCCACAGCGATCCTTCCGAGGAAAGAAGAATAATCAAGCGAGGTGATCTGCATCTGCGTGGTTCCTTCATTCACTTTTGGTTCCGGAACATGTTCGAGGATGGCATCCAGCAACGGAAATATATTATCCGTTTGGGTCAGCGATGTATTCATCCAGCCCTGCTTGCTGCTTCCGTAAATGGTAGGAAAGTTCAGTTGCTCTTCGGTGGCATCCAGGTTAAAGAATAATTCAAACACGGCATCGTGCACTTCATCCGGGCGGCAATTGGGTTTATCTACCTTATTGATAACAACAATGGGGTGTAATCCTAATTGCAATGCTTTCTGTAATACAAAACGTGTTTGCGGCATGGGGCCTTCAAAAGCATCTACCAGCAGCAGTACGCCATCGGCCATTTTTAATACCCTTTCTACTTCACCCCCAAAGTCACTGTGACCCGGGGTATCAATTACATTGATTTTTATACCCTTGTAGGTCACGGATACGTTCTTGCTGAAAATGGTGATTCCCCGCTCTCTTTCCAGGTCATTATTATCCATGATCAGCTCACCTGTTTCCTGGTTATCCCGGAAAATATTGGTGCTGTGGAGGATCTTGTCCACCAGCGTTGTTTTTCCGTGGTCAACGTGGGCAATAATGGCGATGTTCCTGATATTCATACTATAAAAAAATTGAAGCCGCAAAGGTACGCCAATTAAGCCGGATGGCAAGACTAATTATTAATTAACCCGGCGCCGGATTACTTTTCAAAAACCGGGGTATTAACAGTAAATTACCTCATATGAAGAATGTACGGAAAACAGGGAGCCGGAAACGGATAGCAATGGTTGCGCATGATAACAAAAAAGCCGAGCTGATCGAATGGGCGGTATACAATAAAGCATCACTGGCAAAGCATGAACTGGTCGCCACGGGCACAACAGGCAAATTACTGGAAGAAGAGCTGGACCGTCCGGTTAAAAAAATGCTGAGCGGACCACTTGGTGGCGATCAACAAATAGGTGCTATGATCGCAGAGGGTAAAATTGATGTACTAATTTTTTTCTGGGATCCTATGGAAGCACAGCCGCACGACAGCGATGTAAAAGCATTGCTGAGATTAGGCGTTGCCTGGAATATTTTACTGGCCTGCGACAGGGCCACCGCAGATTTTATTCTTACTTCTCCCCTGATAATGGAAGAATACGAGATCATCATCCCCGATTACAGTGAATATATGAACAGGAAACTTGAGAAATAAAAAAGCTGCAACGAATTCATTGCAGCTTTTAAACACTTCACTATGTAATTTTCTATTTCTTCACTAATTTCTCTACATAGGTTTGTCCATCTGCAATCGCCTTGATGTAATAAACCCCGGCAGCAAAACTTTCAATATTCACTATATACACTCCACTTGTTGTATTGTTCATTAACTGGCTCATTACAGTTTTACCTGAAGCATCTGTAATACTGATGTTCACCGTGTTGTGTTTTAAAGGAAGAATGACACGCACACTGGCTGATGCAGGGTTGGGTTGCAGTACCATTTTACTTCCTCCATCATCGATCCTGGCCCGGCGGATCTCTGAAACCCTTTCTATTCCATCGATATCTACCTGGCGCAGGCGATAATAATACCATACGCCTTTGGTAACATTATAGTCTACAAAATTGTATTGACTCAGTTGGTTGCTGTTTCCTCTTGCAGCCAATGTACCGATGGGGGTAAACTGCAGCCCATCTGTGCTGCGCTCTGCTATGAAATTTTTTGTATTGATCTCTGCTTTTGTTGTCCAGTTAAGAACGATAGACTGGCTAAGTGGTTTTACGGAGAACTTCAGGTCATGCACCGGCAATGGCGTGGGGCTTCTGTCGGTGAGTACAAATTTTGAGAAGCCGGTAAAATCACCGGTATAAGAGATATATCCTTTCGTTGCCCGCTGATCGTCAACAGCAACCGGTGCAACCACAGTACCACTAATGGTAGCGCCCAACGGATCACTGTCTGCCACTTTCAGAATATTGAGGTTTGGAACAGCCGCTCCCCATACCGATACTTCGGCAGCGGTAAAATAAATAGTAGCCCGGTAATTTCCTGTATAGGCATTATCGGGAGTAAGTTGAATTACCTTATCACTTCGGAATGCACTCACGCCATTGATCGTGGTTGATTGCCTTCCGGTTCCTGCTGCAGCTACAGTTGCAGTAAGACAACCTATGTTGGTCATATTGTTTACCAAAGCTATCAATTCACCATCTGTACTGCTTTGTAAAGAGGCCGGTTGTGCGCTGGTGATGTACACATTATTAGTGCTGCCTGCGCCGCTTTCAACTTTTACTCCTTTAGCAAACACCGCCATTGTGTCCAATGTAAAAGGCGGGTTGGTGCCGGCGGTATTATCATTCTCCCAATAGAAAGCAATATAGAATTGCTGTCCTTTTAAAGAAGCCGGCAGGTTCACCGTAAGATTGGCTGCCGTGGTTACTCCCTGCAAAACGGTAGTGCCGGGTATATTGCTGAAGGTAGTTCCATTCAATGAATATTGAAGGCGGCCAAAATCATAATACGTACCGCTGAAAAGCTCTCCATTACATTTATAGGTAAGGAACAATTTCAATGAGTCGCTGCTGCCGGTAATGGCCGTTGCATTTATAAGCGGCGAACGCAGCCTGGACGTTGCCGTAGCTGTATTGGTATACGCCAGCGGGTTGGTGGTGATGTTATTGGTGATATGCGCTGCACCACCGGATGTTCCTGCTCCGCCATTGGCACTGTATGTCCATACATTGGTGCTGCCTGTGCTCGCAATTGTCCATGCCCCGGCAGGGCCCGGTGCACCTGCTGTACCAAAGCCTTCGGTCAAAAGCACTACATCATTTTGCATGGGGGTCAGCACCTGGTCGTTATCATAAATAGTGAAAAGGCACGACTGGTTAACATTATCCGCCACCGCATTACCGCCGGAAGCATTGATGCTGTATCCCAACTGCAGGGTCTCTGTTCCTTCAAAATTATTATCTGCAAAAACACGTATGGTAACCGGTTGAGATAAGTTACCACTGTTAAGTGTTACAAATGCTGGTGTAACAGTATAATCCGATCCCAATGCAGCCGTTCCGGATGTATTGAACGTAACGATCGCCGGTTGTGTTGGAGCGGCATCGATCACCACATTCACTACATAATCACGATAACGCTGACATCCGGTTCCCACGGTTTTCAAACTGTCTTCGTAAACATGTACAGTGTTTGTATAAAACCGTATCCTCGGTTGTGCATTACAATTATTCAGGTTGAATGTAGCAATACGGGTATTCCAGGTGGTGGCCCCGTTATTATGTTGTGCCGTAAGCCAGAAATCACGGTCGGTAGCCGGGTCAATGGTAAGCACATTATAATCTCCGTAACGCGTACTTCCGTTAGAAGCGGTTCCGGCAACAATGCTTGTTTCTGCCAACGTCATAGTGCCTAGTGCATCACAATCATTTCTTCCTGTGATGCGTATGGAAGGGTTTGCTGTTGTTCCCGATACATTATATACCAGGCCGATATTACCTACGGCATCATAACAGATAGAACCCAGCCAGCGTTCGTTGGCATCGGGCGCCCAGGTAGCCTGTTGATAGATACTCCAGCTACCGGTATTTCTAAATTCCATCCAGCGTATTCCTCCCTTGCCTGCACCATC
>DAOLIP010000168.1:0-5178 GCA_035328475.1 Ferruginibacter sp. | reverse complement strand
GGAGGAATGGCCAGCGATAATGCTTCCAGCCCCCTCACCGTTCTTGTACCGGAGGCATAAAACTGCTCAAACCATAACCCATGTGGAATGAGTGAATCCAGGTAAGGGGTAATGTTCTCTTTACTGCCAAACCGTTTCAGGTAATCGCCGCTTAAACTTTCAACGCTGATGAGTACTACATTCCATTTATGTGCCGGGCTGTCATTCTTTATCTGCCGTTCAATGCTTAACGTATCTGCAACAAAGCTTGCATTGGGCGCCTGCAGCATATTTCTTAACACAGCCATGTTTGCCGTATCGCTCCGGGTAAGATAAAACCGGTTATAGTCGATCTCGTTATTCCAGAATGCGGTGCCGAATTCATAGATACCATTACCACCCAGTTCGTTTATATAATTATTGTTGCTGGTATTCTTAATGCGGTTATTCACTAAAAAATACCCGGCAACCGGGAACAACATAAAGACCAGGAAAAAAAAAGTTCGTTTTCCAAAACGCATACTAACCTGCTGCGATGCGGTGATCTTTTTTCTTACTAAAAACAAGATCAGTACAACCCCCAGCAGAACGGCTGCAATGATCAGCGGCACATTGTATGATTCCCAGATATTTCCCAATACCTCTGTGGTGTAGATAAGATAATCAACTGCTATAAAGTTGAACCGAACATTAAACTCATCCCAGAATACAATTTCAGCACAGGCATTAAGTACCAGGATCAGTGTAATTAAAAAGAATAAAATAAAGAGCGGGATACGCTGCCACTTTTTTTGATACCAGGAATCTTTCATCAGCCAGCAATACAACGCCACCGGAATGGCAAAGAAGGAATACACTACCAGGTCGTAAAACAAGCCAATAATGAATACCCCGAGTAAATAAAGCGGATTAAGATCAAGGTTCTGCCAGCTTTTTATCAACAGGATAAACCGTGTAATAAAACTCAGCGAGCAAAGGATGATGGCTAACACAAGCAAGGGTCCAAACCGGTGAGTAAACCAGCGTTGCAAATTTCTCATACTGTAAAAATACGAAGTGCCGGCTTGTAAACCGGCACCGTGAATTAAACTCTTTGACTGATCAGACCAGGCGTTAATTAAACCATCCGCTGCTTTTTTTGCTCCGGCTGCGCCCACCCAGGCCCAAAGCACCCAATAAGGATCGTACAATTGTATTACCTGCCGTACGGGCCATACTTTTTACAATGGTATTATTGGCAACTTTTTCCAGGGTGGAGGGCGCTTCTTTTTCTGTCTTCTTTGTCTTTGCTGTTTCTTCTCCTGCTTTTTCTGCCGCTTCCTGCAATTTGGCCGTTAATATCTCATAAGCGCTTTCACTATCGATCGTTTTATTATACTTGGCTACCAGTTTCGACTTACCTGCGATTGCATCAATCTCTGCATCCGTCAACACATCCATCCGGCTTCGTGGTGCACAAAGCATAGTATGTGCCAGGGGCGTGGGAATGCCCTTTTCATTAAGCATGGTTACTAATGCTTCTCCAATTCCCAATTGTGTGATGAGGTCTTCTGTTTTATAATATTCTGTTTCGGGGTAGTTCTCCGCTGTTTGCTTGATCACTTTTCTATCTGCCGCAGTAAAGGCACGCAACGCATGTTGCACTTTTAACCCAAGCTGCGCCAATACACTGGCCGGTACATCCATCGGGTTCTGTGTACAAAAGAAAATACCAATGCCTTTTGAACGGATGAGCTTTACAATGGTTTCTATCTGCTGCAGCAATGCCGAACTGGCTTCATTGAAAATAAGGTGAGCCTCATCAATGAACATCACCAGTTTGGGTTTGTCCATATCGCCTTCCTCCGGGCAGGTGGCATACAGTTCGGCAAGCATCTGCAGCATGAACGTAGAAAACAGCTTGGGTTTATCCTGCAGATCCGTTACCCGCAATACACTTATCATTCCGCGGCCATCATCGGCAATACGCATCAGGTCATCCACTTCAAAACTTTTTTCGCCAAAGAAGATATCAGCTCCCTGCTGCTGCAGTTCAATCACTTTACGAAGAATGGTACCGGTAGATGACGTGGATATCTTTCCGTAGGTTTTCTCAATTTCCGCCTTGCCTTCGTCGCCGATGTATTGAAGTACTTTAATAAAATCTTTCAGGTCGAGCAACGGCAACTGGTTATCATCACAATATTTAAAGATCAATGCCACTACCCCGCCCTGTGTATCATTTAATTCAAGAATTTTGCTCAACAGCACCGGTCCGAATTCACTCACTGTTGCACGCAGGTGAACTCCTTTTTGCCCCGTCAACGTCATCAGTTCAGCAGGAAACAAAGCAGGCTTGTATTCCATTTTAAGTTTCTGATACCGGTCTTTTATTTTTTCATTCTCTGCTCCCATGGCCGCAATACCACTCAGGTCGCCCTTGATATCCATCACCAGTACCGGCACACTGGCATCGCTTAAAAATTCGCTGATCACCTGCAGGGTTTTTGTTTTACCGGTACCGGTAGCGCCCGCTATAAGACCATGGCGGTTCATTGTTTTCAGGGGCAAAAATATCCCTGCTTCAGGCACCAGTTCTCCATCCAGTACTGCCGCACCGATCTTTACTGATTCGCCTTTGAATGTATAGCCGTTGTTGATGGCTTGTATGAATGCTTCTTTGATGGCCATTGGTATTTATTTTTTTCAAGGTACAAACTGTTCGCTAAATCCGTACTAAGATTTTTTTACATTAACATCCTGTAAATTTGTATTGATGAAAAAGATAATTCTGTCGTTTGCTTCAGCCATAATATTAATAATCATCAGCTCATCTTTTGAACAGGACAATACCGGCATAACCACCAAGGCTTCCCTCGGAAAAAAATTATTTTCTGAAAAAATACTTTCCAAAGATTCCACCGTTAGTTGTGCCAGTTGCCATAAACCGCAATTCGCTTTTTCAGATACAACTGCTTTCAGCATTGGTATTGGCGGCAAGCTTACCAAACGCAATACACCTTCTGTACTGAACATGAAGAACCGTCCCTATTTTTTCTGGGATGGCAGGGCCGCTTCACTGGAAGAACAATCATTGATGCCCATTCAGAATCCCGATGAAATGGGATTACCCATTGAAGAAGCTGTAAGCAGGCTTAATAAGTCTTCGGAATACAAAATGCTGTTTCAAAAAATATTCCGGCAAAAGCCCGATGCTAAGAACCTTGCTGCCGCCTTTGCAGCATTTGAACAAACCCTGGAAACAGTTAATAGTAAGTTTGATGACTGGAGTAACAACATGGGTAAACTAACCGCACAGGAAGAAAGAGGCAGGCAATTATTTGTAGGCGATAAAGCAAAATGCTTCGATTGCCACCGCATGGAAGATTTTACCACGGATGAATTTAAAAACATCGGCTTGTACGATGAATACAAACTGAATGATGCCGGCTTATATAACATCACTAAAAAAGAAAGCGATAAAGGAAAGTTCAAAACGCCCGGCTTACGCAACGTTGCAGTTACCGCTCCTTACATGCATAATGGAATGTTCAAAACCCTGGAAGAAGTGCTCAATTATTACAACAGTCCCGACTGGTTTATAGAAAATTCCATCAACAGGGATGATGCACTTAAAACTCCTCTCCGTTTAACGTTACAGGAAAAGAAAGACATCATTGCATTTTTGAAAACACTTACGGATAAGAAATACATAAGAAGTCATTAGTCATTGGTCATTAAAAGAGCATTTGTTTTTGAGGTTTTTCTCAAGATTGAAAGTATCTACCTATCTACATTTATTAAAAAACATGATGCTACTAGAAAACCTGCGTGTTTACCAGGCGGCTATGGAGATCGGGGAATTGGTTCATGAAGCAATACTTACATGGAATATAAACGAAAAGAAAACCTTGGGCGACCAGTTCATTCGGGCTGCTGACTCCATTGCACTTAACATTGCCGAAGGTTATGGAAGATATCATTATAAAGAGAACAGGAATTTCTGCTGGTTTGCCAGAGGATCCTTGTACGAGGCTAAAACAGCTAATCAGAAAGCCTTTAACAGAAACCTGATCTCAGAAACCCAGTTCAATGAATTACTGAACAAACTAAAAGAGTGTCACCTGCTTCTGAATAGCTATATCAAAAGCATAGGCAAGCCTAACCCGAATACTGCTCAATGACCTAATGACCAATGACTAAGTGACTAGTGACTTAATTTTACCTTTAACAAAAAATTAGGCACTATATTCGCTCTAACAAAATTGATTTAATTTTATTTGCCATAAACCAACAAAAATGGAAAGCACAAAACCCAAAATATTACTCTGCGAAGACGACACCAACCTTGGCATGGTATTAAAAAATTACCTGGAACTGAACGACTATGATGTAACCCTGGAAAGAGATGGTAAGCTCGGACTGGCCGCTTTTCAACGTGAAAAATTCGACATCTGTCTGCTGGACGTAATGATGCCCAATATGGACGGTTTTACCCTGGGCGAAGAGATACGGGACGTAAACCCCGATGTGCCCCTGTTCTTCCTGAGTGCAAAAACAATGAAAGACGATATCATCCAGGGCTATAAACTGGGCGCTGATGATTACATCACCAAACCATTCGACAGCGAAGTATTGCTGCATAAAATAAAAGCCATTCTCAAGCGCAATGAAGAAATGCACCGGGAAGAAGCCAATGCAGAATACGACCTTGGCAATTATCATTTCAACCCACGCCTGCGTGAATTGGCTTTCAACGGAAAAGTACAGACCCTTTCTCCAAAAGAAAATGAATTGCTGAAAATGCTGAGCGAATACAAGAACGACCTGTTAAGCCGTGAAATCGCCCTGAAGAAAATATGGGGAAGCGATACTTATTTTAACGGCCGCAGCATGGACGTATACATTGCCAAGCTGCGAAAATACCTGAAAGAAGATCCTTCCATCGAGATCGTGAACATACACGGAAACGGATTCAGGTTAGTTGTTACAGAATAAGACAATCTTTAAAATAAACTGAATGCCCTGCAACATGCGGGGCATTTTATTTTATTGCCAGCATCAGCTTTGCCCAGAAATTATTATCGAAGGAAGAAGGACCCAGCACCGCATCGCCCGTATCATCGCCATGGCGGATAACCACCAGGTCTTTGGATGGGATGACGTAGATCTTTTTATCGCCCTTCCCAAGTGCTGCGATCATATCGGCCGGAGCAGAAG
>DAOLIP010000167.1:0-5206 GCA_035328475.1 Ferruginibacter sp. | reverse complement strand
GAGATTACAAAGTCTTGTCCTGATTTGACATTCATACTCTTTGTAAAATGTTTTGTTCTCACTTGGATATTGGAACTTGAAAAGACTGTCAACACAAACACCTAAGTTAACTGTGAACTTTCCATATAAGTTTTCTCGTAGTCCTGGCACTTCATAGTTCTGTCCAATAGGGTATTGTCCACTTTGAAAGTTAATAACCTGAAAGATGCCTTTTTCTGTTTCTCGATTAAAAGTCCTGCCTTTCTTTTTGAAGCCAATGGGTTTAAAAGTAGCAAACACTTTTTTTTCAACTTCATCAAGCGATGTCTTGAAGTCGGGTGCTGAACTTTGTTCAGCCTTTTGTTTTTCGGAGTTGTCGTTACGCTTAAATATGTCAAATAGACCCACTGTAATTTATTGTTGTTATTAGTAATTGAACGCTGTCATAGCCTGACCGCTAACATTAGTATTTATGTAATTATACGTACCCACTTAAGCAAAAATACCATTGATCTTCAGGGAAGTAATGTTATACATTTTGTATTGTTTATTGCGTCAATGCAATTTAGAAAAAATTTGTATGCGAAGCGATTGATTGCTGCCTATGGCTTCGCCAACCTGGGTCACAGGTAAAATGCCAGGCAACAGATAGGTATGAAATTTACAGCAAAATTTCCATCCCCGACAGCGGGTTTTTACGGTATTAACGAAGTTTTGCACCGCTACCAATCTACCTTTTCATTTCCCCACAGGTCATCAAACGGGCTGATGATATTTACCAGCTGCTGCTTGCTCACATGCAGGTAACGCTCGGTGGTTTTAATGCTGAAATGCCCCAAAATATCTTTTATGTACTTAATATCGGTTCCCTTATCAAGCAGGTGGGTGGCAAAACTGTGGCGAAGGCTGTGTATGCCTACCTCTTTTTTTATACCCGCCCTGTTCTTTGCATTGGTGAATATTTGCTGCACCGTCCTGGTAGGGTAGGCCAGGCCGGTTGTTTCAGACTCAAACAGGTAATAATGCGGAGGAGGCATATAGGTTTTTATATAATTCCGCAAAATATCAAGCAGTATCGGGCTCAGGTTAACGTAGCGGTCTTTTTTGCCCTTCGCTTTTTCTATAAATATCTGCATACGCCGGCTGTCGATATCGGCGATTTTTAAATTTACGATCTCGCTAACCCGTAAACCGGCGCTGTACGCAGTAAACAGCATGGCTTTATGCTTCTTATTGAGCAGGGCATTAAACAACCTGCGTATCTCGGTTTCATTTAGCAGTTTTGGTAAAATGATCCTTTTCTTTGGCCGCGGTATCTCCCAAAAAAACTTTTCCCGGCCAAGTACCTGCTCAAAATAAAACTTCAGGGCATTTAACCTGCTGTGGGCCGTGTTCTCTTTAATACCCTCTTTTTCCATAGTATATACCATATAACGTTTCATGTCATCGGGTGTCAGTTCGTCAACGCACTTGTTCTTCAGTATTTTTAATAACTGCATGAACTCATTGCGGTAAGTGTTTATAGTTGAACTGCTGTAGGCTTTCAGTTTCAGCTTTTGTACAAATTCTTCCAGGGCCTTAAAATTTGCATCAGTAAGCTGCGATACCGGGCTTAATAAAAACGACCTTGCCACTGTTACTTCTTCTGTGTTCCGTAGTTGCTTTTTTTCAGGCAACAACGGCTGCAGCCTTTTCTTTTTTTCTAAAAAAGCCTTCAGTAAAGATTTGTTGATAAGGACCTTGCCTTTTAGCCCGTGGCATAGCAGCTGGTAATGTTCTTTGGTAAGCGGCATATACCAGCATTTATTCGTCTGGCTCCATTTTATTGCAGGAATTTTTCTGACCAGGTTGTTCAGTTGCTTATCTGCCGTAAAAAAAATACCCATACAATCCTGCCTGCGGTGAAGAAGATGACGTAACGTTACTGTTTGCATCATTCAATGTAGCTAACATTCGTGGCCGGGGCAGGAGGTTCTCCCGTTTTTTCATGTGATTTTTCACCGGGATCTAATGCAGTTCGATCGTTTCCACTTCAGGAATATCTTTTAAAATAAGCTGGATATGTTTGTGATGCGCTTTGGCTTTAAAGTCCTGGAATATCTCCAGTACATCCCGGTCGATGTACACACTGTTGCTGCCATTGATCTCCACAATGGAATATCCGGGCAGGGCATCCAGCATCTCCATGAATTTTTTCTTGTTAAGGAAACTTACGTTCAGCGCCAGGTCGATGGTTATATGTTTGGTATGACCCTCCATTTTTTCTTTCAGGGTAAAACCGGCCCGGTAGGTATGTTTTATCAAAAAATAAATGGAATAACCCACACCGATCAGTACGCCTATCAGCAGGTCGGTAAAGAGGATGGAAACAACGGTTATGATAAATGGCATGAACTGTTCACGGCCCTGCTTATAAACCGAGAGGATCATTTTTGGTTTGGCAAGATTGTACCCGGTGCGGATGAGTATCACCGCCAGTACACAGTAAGGAATAAGGTTGATAAGTGGAATGGCGAACAGCACGGCCAGCAACAACCACAGTCCGTGTGTAAAGGCCGAGAGTCTTGTTTTTGCTCCTGCTTCTGCATTGGCCGAACTCCGTACTATTACCGCCGTGATGGGAAGCCCACCCAGCAAACCGCTTAAGAAATTGGCCGAGCCCTGCGCCACCAGTTCCCGGTTCTGTGGTGTGATACGGTTCTGCGGATCCAGTTTGTCGATGGCGGCAATGCTCAGCAAGGTTTCCAGCGTTGCCACAAAACAGATCACCACGGCATTGCGCCATATCTCCATATTGCTGAAGAGCGCATCAAATTTTGGAAGCTTTACCTGCGAAAAAATATCTTTCGGCACACTCACATACTGCGAAGGCTTAAGCGCCAGTTGCGGAACATACTGCTGAAAAAAGAATGCCAGCAGCACGCCAAAAAGAACAGTGATGAAGGAAGTGGGAAGAAAGCTTATCTTTTTTGCCAGCGTGTTCTTCCACACGTATAATAATATGATGGAGAGCAGGGCGATCACGATCACACCGGCAGAGGAATGTTTGTATAAACTGTCTACATTGCTGTATACATTTTTAAAAGAGATGATGTTGAAGAACTCATTCGACCAGAAATCGGGTTTATCGTAACCAATGAATGCCGGAATTTGTTTTGAGATAAGGATAATGCCGATGGCAGTAAGCATCCCTTTAATAACTGCCGAAGGAATGAAGTGGGTGAACCCGCCGAGGCGAAAGATGCCCAGGAGGATCTGAAGTAACCCGGCTACGGCAACCGAAAGAAAGAATATTTCTATGGCACCCAATTGTGTAATGGCAGTGGCGCAAATAGCGGTGAGCCCGGCAGCAGGGCCGCTCACACTCAATTCCGATTTGCTGATGAGCGATACCACGATACCACCCAGTATGCCTGCCAGCAACCCGGAATACATGGGAGCGCCCGATGCCAGTGATATGCCCAGGCAAAGAGGTAAGGCTACAAAAAAAACAGTGATGCTTGCCTTAAGATCGTGTTTAAGAAAAGAAAGAATATAAAAGCGGCTCCTCCGGTTTAACAGGCTCATGGTACTGTAAATTTCGGAATAATTTATGGGATTATGCGATCAGGTACTGTCCTAATTTAAAAAGTTGAACCACATAGGAACAATAGAAAACATAGGTCTCACATAGAAATTCTATGTGTTTTTCTATGTTAACTATGTTCTATGTGGTTCAAAATAGCACATTACTTGTGATCACTGTTTCTGCCACACTTAATTCCCTTTCCGTAGCTTCGCAAAAAAAACGAAAATGGACCTGAAAGAACAATTTGAAAAAGCAGTTACCGAAAGTAAGCAGTTACCCGAAAAACCTTCTAACGAAACCTTGCTGGAGTTATACTCTTTATACAAGCAATCAACTGAAGGAGATGTAAGCGGCGAAGCGCCTTCCAATCCTTTTGATTTTGTAAGCAAGGCCAAGTACGAAGCATGGTCATCTTTAAAAGGAAAGTCTTCTGAAGAGGCCATGAAGCAATATGTGGAACTGGTGAATAAACTGAAAGGATAAAAACTTCTTTCTTTTTAAATGAACAGCATGAAGATCCAGGATATCATATCTGTGTTAGAGTCGCTTGCCCCGCCTGCTTTGCAGGAAGGGTACGACAATGCCGGTTTGCTCACCGGCCAGCCCGGCTGGGATTGCAGCGGCGTTATGGTTACGCTGGATGCAACCGAAGAAGTAGTACTGGAAGCCATTGAAAAAAAATGCAACCTCATTGTGGCCCATCATCCCATCATTTTCGGCGGACTGAAAAAGATAAACGGAAAGAACTATGTGGAGCGTACGGTCATTACAGCTATTAAGAACGACATCGCCATCTACGCCATTCATACCAACCTCGATAATGTATTGAACGGGGTGAACGCTGCCATTGCCGATAAGATCGGGCTCGTGAACAGGAAGGTACTTCAGCCAAAGAACGGAACACTTAAAAAGCTGTACACGTTCGTTCCGGTTGAGCATGCTGAAAAAGTACGCTCGGCCATCTTCGCTGCCGGTGCAGGCCATATCGGCAACTACAGCGAATGCAGTTTTAATGCTGCCGGCGAAGGAACCTTTAAAGCGGGTGCAGGAACCGATCCCTTTGTTGGTAAGCAGGGAGAACGGCATACCGAAGCGGAGGTAAAAATGGAAATGATCTTCCCGGCCTGGCTCGAAAAAAAGATCATTATGGCCCTGCTGGAGACCCATCCATACGAAGAAGTGGCTTACGACATTATTGCCCTTGAAAATAATACCCCAAATACCGGCAGCGGCATGATGGGTGAACTTGTTACCCCCCTGCTGGAAGAAGTGTTTCTGCAATTGCTGAAGGCACAGTTCGGCCTGCCGGTTATAAAACATACATCCTTGCTGGGTAAACCGGTTAAAAAAGTGGCGCTTTGCGGCGGGGCCGGGGCCTTCTTAATAGGAGCTGCGGTATCGGCCGGAGCCGACTTTTACATTACCGGCGACGTTAAATACCACGAGTTTTTTGACGCCGATAACCGCCTGGTGATAGCCGATATAGGCCACTACGAGAGCGAACAGTTCACTACCGACCTTTTGTTTGACATTTTGACCCAAAAATTCCCTACCTTTGCCGTCCTTAAAACAGGGGTAAAAACCAACCCGGTACGCTACTTCCTGTAATTATTAAAAGTAAATTTCTACTACATGGCCGCTGTTAAAGAATTCTCTATC
>DAOLIP010000166.1:0-5480 GCA_035328475.1 Ferruginibacter sp. | reverse complement strand
CAAAACAACCTGTTTTATTTTTCGATCGGTTTAAAAGACCCCGTATCACAGCCGTATGAGAAGGAAAATGTCAACAGCATTTTTAAGATCAACAACAGTTATTTTCTGATCAACAGTAAAAAAGAGATATACCGGATCAACATCAAAGAACAAACCCTTTCGCCGGTTTCCTTTTCGCATAACGGAAATATCCTGTTAAGGCCTTTTACCAACAGCAATACCCTATTCTGGCAAACAGGCATGAAGAACCCGGTACTGATCGAAGGAGAAAAAGCATGGCTGTTAACATACAACGGCGCTTCCATAGCCGCAAAACTTATTTCCACGGGTATTCCGCCGGATTCCTATATCAAATCGGTGCAGTACAGCGAAAAGAATAATTTACTTTTTATCGGAACAGAATCCAAAGGGCTCATTGTCATTAACCAGAACAGGGTGGAGTCTAAAAAAAGAAATAACGCCAATTCTAAAAACCGTAATTCCTATTATTCACAGATCGAACTGGAGAACGGGAATATACTTACGAATGAAAGCGATATTATCGGCGATCAGTTCACCCATGAAAATAGTTTACCGATAAAGGGAAAATTCTCTTTCAACATTTCACATACCGGTGAAAATTCATTGTGGTATACGCAGACAAACAAAGACATTGGCTATAACTGTCTTTATGAATACAACAAAACAACCGGGCAAACAAGAGCCTATCCAAAAGTAAAATGGGGTGATATTGTGACCGAGTCAGGAGGTAAAATATACATTGTCAACCCCCGGGGAATCGGCATACTCCAGGCAGACAGCCTTTTATTTCTTTGTGAATATCCAAAGAACCTTGTGGGCACGGTAACTTTTGATTTTACAGAGATTAGTCCCGGCATACTGGCAGTAGCCACCTGTTCGGGATTATTGCGGTTCAATACAACAACACAAAAGCTGGATACGATCTTTAGCAAAGAGAATATCTGCGTACGCAGCATCTGGAAATATAAAGATTATGTTTTCTTCGGCACCTACGGTTCGGGCTTTTATATTTATAAGAACGGGGTGATCCGGTCTATGCCGCTCGACAAGAACCGGTATTTATTGTACCCCCATTGTTTTGTACCGGATGACGAAGGCTATTGCTGGATAAGCACCAACCGGGGGTTGTTCAAAGCCAGTTTATCGGAACTGATTGACGCCTTTGAACACAATACCCCTTCTGTATACTATCATTACTTTGGCAAGAAGGACGGCATGGAAATGACAGAACTGAATGGCGGATGTACACCCTGTGCATTGCGCCTGAGAGATAAAACCATTTCTTTTCCCAGCATGGATGGCCTGTTGTGGGTGAACCCGGAAAAAGCAACGCCCATTTTACCATCGGGAGAAATTTTTATAGATGAGATACTGGTGAACAATGAGAAAGTGAATGCCGATTCCATTTCACTTAAAAAACTACCGCCGCAAACACAGGAAGTGGTGATACAACTTGGTTTTTCATCCTGGTGCAATAAAGAGAATATTTACATCGATTACCAGTTGAACGATACACTGAACTGGAAACCCGTGAATACAGGAAACGATGCGTTGATTCGGCTCGGCAACCTCAGTTCGGGAAATTATACCCTGCGCATTAGAAAGCTGAATGGCTTCGGTATAAATAACTACACGTACAAGACCATCCGGTTAAGCATCAGTACGCCCTGGCATAAGCAGTGGTGGTTTTATGCCCTGTGCCTTTTGGCGCTGCTGGGCATCACACTACTGGTATTGCACATCCGCACCAGGCAGTATAAAATACGGCAGCGGAAATTAGAGAGGCAGGTGGCGGAAAAAACAAAAGAACTGCAGGAACAGAACGAGATACTGGAGAAGAACGACACCATTAAAACAAGATTGATCTCGATCATCAGTCATGATATTGTTACACCATTAAAATTTGTAACGGTTGCCGGCAAGAATCTTATTGAAAAAAGAAATTTAATGCCGGATGAACTGCAGATGGAAACGATACGGGAGATGACGAACACCTCGCAGGAACTGCAACTGTTAAGCACCAACATTCTCAACTGGATCAAATACCAGAACGAAAACCGGCGGCTGGCAAAAGAAACATTCAACCTGCACGAACTCGTTAACCAGGTACTGGGAATACTTAATTCGCTGGCAAAGCAAAAAAAGCTTATACTCGATAATAGAGTGAACAACAACCAGGATATCTACCAGTTCTTTGAACCGCTCAAGATCCTCATCTACAACCTGCTTACCAATGCCATCAATTTTTCAGAGAATGGTTCGGTGGTTATCGCAGCCGAACAGAAGAATGAGCAGCTAATGATCAGTGTAAGCGACGAAGGCGTTGGCATGACACCCGAACAGATCAAGAATATCATGGCCGACCAGTTCATCATCTCTTCTGCCAATATTGATAACCGTAAGGGAAACGGGCTGGGTTATCTCATCATTAAAGACCTGGTGAAGATCATGGGAGCCACTTTATATATTGACAGTGAGAAGGGCAAAGGAACAAAGATATCGGTGGAATTACCTTCTGTAAAACCTAATACAGCATCCGCACTTTAATGGTCGCCTTCACTTTACGCAATAACTCCAGTGCATTTCTGCTGATGTTCTTATCCACATCCAGTACTACGTAACCGATGGCATCGTTTGTTTTAAGATACTGCCCGAGGATATTGATCTTGTTTTTGCTGAGCTGCGTATTTATTTCAGAAAGAACCCCGGGTACATTATTATGTATATGCAGTATGCGGTGTGTACCTTCCTGCGGGGGTAATGCCAGTTCGGGTATGCTGTGAGAGCCGGTGCTGGTACCTCTTTCGAGGTAGTTGAAAAGTTTGGCGCTCACGTCTTCTCCGATGTTATGCTGGGCTTCCTGCGTGCTGCCGCCGATATGCGGAGTAAGTAATACATTGCTCAGTCCCTGTAAAGGAGAAGAGAATTGATCACCGTTCTTTTCGGGCTCCACGGGGAATACATCCACCGCAGCGCCGCCCAGTTGTCCTTCCTGCAAAGCCTTACGCAATGCCTCCAGGTCAACCACTTCTCCCCTGGCGTAGTTTATTAAAATACTTCCTTTCTTAAAATATTTCAACGTGTTCTTGTTGATCATATTTTTGGTACTTTCTAATTCAGGTACGTGCAGTGTAACAATATCGGCATTGCTCAGCGCTTCCTTCAAACTCTTTCTCGATTCGGCATTGCCTAAAGGCAATTTGGTTTCCACATCGTAGAAAATAACTTTCATTCCCAGGCTTTCGGCCATCACACTTACCTGCTTGCCGATATTGCCATAGCCGATGATGCCCAGTGTTTTTCCCCTCAATTCGTAACTGCCGCTGGCATCTTTCATCCACCTGCCTTCATGGGCTGCTTTATTTTTATCAATGATCCTGCGGATGAGTATGATGGAAGCGCCGATTACCAGTTCGGCCACACTTCTTGTATTACTGTAAGGTGCGTTAAATACGGCTACCCCGTTCTTAGTGGCTGCCTTCAGGTCAACCTGGTTCACGCCAATACAAAAACAACCGATTGCCTGCAGTTTTTCTGCGGCATCCAGTACCCTTTTTGTTACCTGGGTTTTACTGCGGATGCCCAGCAGGTGAACATTTTTTACGGCAGCTATCAGTTCTTCCTCACTCATTGCCCCATTGATCTTTTTCACATTGGCATAGCCGGAAGCATTGAAGTGCTTTACAGCCGTATCGCTGATATTCTCTAAAAAAAGAATGCTGATCTTTTCTTTCGGGTAACTTGTTTTTTTATTTTCTGCCATGACGATAACAGCGTATTTTGCACAAATATATTCTATCTAAAGCTAGGTTGCATGCAATCAATATCCCGATGCTTATTTTACGGCTTACTTGTTGCTGTACTTTTTTGTGTGCATGCAGCATGCAGCCAGCAAAACAAACCAGGTAAAAAAGACGGTACGGCTGTTGCTGCTGTTAAATTACCCGAACCTTCTTCTATCTCACCCCAGGAAAAAGAAAAAATAAGAGAAGCCTGCCAGTTATGGTACGATTCGGTGCTGGCGCCCAGGGGCTTCAACGGAGGCATACTGGTGGCCAAGAACGGCAACATCGCTTTTGAAAAATATGCCGGCACCACGCATATACCCGGCACCGATCCCATTACCGATACCACTCCCCTGCACATTGCCTCGGTTTCCAAAACATTTACGGCCATGGGCATTTTAAAACTGATGCAGGATGGGAAACTGAACCTGGATGATGAGTTCAGCAAATTCTTTCCCGCATTCAACTACCCGGGGGTAACCATACGAAGTTTACTTAACCACCGAAGCGGGTTACCCAACTATACCCATTTCCTGGAAAACCTGGGCTGGGACAAAACCCATTTTGCAAGCAATGAAGATGTGCTCCACTTCTTAATTGAACGGAAAGCAGAACTGGTTGACATCGGTACTCCCAACAGCCGTTTCTCTTATTGCAATACCAATTATGCATTGCTGGCTTTGCTGATAGAGAAGATCAGCGGTAAGTCCTATGCTGATTTTATCGACCAGGCTTTCTTTATCCCGCTGCAGATGAAGCATAGTTTTGTTTTTGCGCTGTCCGATACAAACCGCATCGTACCCAGTTATAGCTGGAAAGGAAGACCCGAGCCCATCAATTTTCTTGACCAGGTTTATGGCGACAAAAATATTTATACTACGGTAAGAGATCTTCTTACCTGGGACAGGATACTGTATACCAACCAGTTTTTCACTAATGAAACATTGCAGCAGGCATATACCGGTTACAGCAATGAACGGCCCGGTATTCGCAATTACGGGCTGGGATGGCGCATGCTCAATTATCCAAACGGGCAAAAGATCGTTTACCACAATGGCTGGTGGCATGGAAGCAATGCAAGTTTCATCCGCCTCATCAATGATTCGGCCACCATCATTGTCATCGGCAATAAATTCACCCGGGCTGTTTACCATGCAAGGATACTGGCTGCTGTTTTTGGAAATTATTTCAACACCGGCGAAGAGGAGGAATCAGACCAGTCGCTTTACCAGAATAATACAGGAGATTCAATAATGAAGACATCTACCACTGACACAAAAAGAGGATCAAAAAAGATTCAGCAAAAGAAATGATCATTTCCATAAGATTAATAATAGCGGAAGGGTAATGATGTTATAATTCGGCAGCAGATCAACAGCAGGGTATATAATGTGTCACCCCTTCGGGGTTCTGCATTCCATTATTTGGATTTACATTCTATAATAATAGCATCCGTCCGGGATTTAAAACCGGCAATCATATCATGCAAGCCCGAAGGACTGGTATGATCATAGGATGGCAATTGGTTTAACACAAACCCCGAAGGAGTGATAGTTTTAGTATTTTTTGAAATTGTGTCAATTTTTTGAAAATCGTTTTTATGGTATTTATCGGTTCATAGGTCATCATAAAACGTCTGCAGGTAAAAAGTGGTTATGCAGGTTTTTATACAGA
>DAOLIP010000165.1:0-5611 GCA_035328475.1 Ferruginibacter sp. | reverse complement strand
TCCCGGGTGGAATAGTAGAAGCGGACCAGGTATTGCCCGGGTTGCGAAAAATTAACCGGGTCTGTGAATTTGTGGTCATACGCATAGATATTGTCAGGGCGGGTAGGAAAATGAACCTGGTAAGGATAGAATGTTGAGTTTGGTTTTACTTCCACAAAATCATCCGGCCGGATATCATCCAGGTTGCCGCACCTGCCGGGGAACTGGGTGGTATAGCTGGTATCGCCGATACGGGTTATTGTAAAAAATGCATACGGGAAACGCCATTTGAGATCGGAGCCGTCTAAAGCCTTTGCCAGCAGCAAGGGCTCTGTTGAATTATTCTTTATTTCAACAATGATCCTGGGCATTTCCCCGGGCCGGTAAATTTCTTTATCGGCAGAGATGATACAGAGATATTTCTCTTCAGGTAATTTGTGCTGGGCAAGCAGCTGTACCGGCAATGCCAGCAGTAATAATATCCTCCTCATAACAATTGCTTATTTCCTAAATATACTACAGGAAATCATGCACCTGGAAAGACAGGATATTTTTTTGGACTTCTTAACAACCTGTGTTCAGTATCAGCGGGGTTTCACGCCAACCGCTTTTTGCTGAAAGAGAAGAAAGTGAAAACCCCGCCCGGACGAAGGCACTCATTCTTCTGTCTCAGCGGGGTTTTCGCCAATGGATTCTTATTTTCCGAAAGCCGGCTTTGCGAAACCCCGCTGGGACGAAACCGGCCGGATACGAAGACGTATTTTGGGATAAAGGAGTAGGGGGAATTAAAAATTAAGAATTAAAAATTAAAAATGGGGAGCAGGCTGTATTTCATTCTTAATTCATATTTCTTAGTTCCCTTCCCGTGGGGCTTACAGTTTAAAATAAAAGCGAACCTGTGAATTATATAATGGTCTTACCAAATGGTATAATCCTTACTACCTGCAGGCTGTTTACTTTTGCACTGGTTTTTCATAGGATATTGGATTTAAAACGGGCTGGATTTCTATCCGGCCCAATTTTTTATTATTTCAACCTCATGACAGCCTGCGCCAGTGGAGTATAGCATCATCAATACCGTTGGTCAGAGACCAAACGGCGGCATTAGAGACAAAACCATTGCATTAAAAATTGGGTGCATATAGGTCTTCATTCTTAATTCTTCATTTTTAATTCTTAATTAATATTCTTCGCCCAAAAAATCTTAAATTGCTGTAAACAAACCGCATGTCCAAGAACCTGGGCGAACTATCCGGCAGGCAGGGGTTAACCAATAACCTTTTTGAGGCGCTGGGTATTGCTGCCACCCAAACAGGTACGCCCTCCCGGGCAAGGATGGAAGAACTGGCCAATGAATTTTTAATGGGCAAGGCCAATGTATTCGGCACGGCAAGTTTCTACGATTTTTTAAAGGAAGAAAATAAAGGAAAGAAAGTATTTGTGTGCAATGGCAGCGCCTGCCTTTGTGCCGGCACACAGGATGCACTGAAGGAAAAAATAAGCAGCCAGTTTGATGCCGGAGAAATCGGGGAAATGTGTTGCCTGGGCAGGTGCCATGAGAACAGTGCATTTAATTATAATGGAAAGAATTATTCGGGTAAGGCAGCAGACCAGGTTGCTGAATTAAAAATTAAGAATTCAAAATTAACCGACAGCTACCAGGTGGGTTCTTACGGCACGGCTGTTTTAACCGAAGCATTCCCGGGAATAAAAGAATATTACAAAACACTATCGGCTGCTTTATCAAATACTCCCGAAGCATTGCTGGCTGAATTAAAAGAATCCGGTTTGAGAGGGAGAGGAGGCGCCGGTTTTCCCATCGCCTTCAAATTAGATTCTTGTCGCAACTCGCCGGGCAAACAAAAATTCATAGTGTGCAATGCCGATGAGGGCGACCCGGGTGCTTACAGCGACCGTTACCTGATGGAGCAGCAACCGCATTCTGTTCTGCTGGGCATGATGATCGCAGGCTATATCGTGGGTGCTGATACCGGTGTGTTATACATACGTGCCGAATATCCCGAATCGCAGGAGGTCATGCAGCAGGCTCTGGATGACCTGGTAAAAGAAAATTTACTGGGAGAAAATATCCTGGGCAGCGGCTTCAATTATAATTTCAAACTCATCCGGGCCATGGGCGCCTATATATGTGGCGAAGAAACGGCCCTGCTTTCAAGCATTGAAGGTCAAAGGCCGGAGGTTCGTGTTCGTCCGCCTTACCCCACACAGGAAGGACTGTTCAACAAGCCCACCGTGGTTAATAATGTAGAAACGCTGGCCTGCATTCCATTCGTGATTAAAAACGGCGGGAAGAAATTTGCATCCATCGGTAAAGGAAGATCAACCGGAACAAAACTGGTTTCACTGGATGGCTTTTTCAATAAGCCCGGTATTTATGAAGTGGATATGGGTACGCCGCTGGAAGTAGTAGTGAATGATCTTGGCGGCGGATTCAACGAAAAGATAAAAGCCATGCACATCGGCGGCCCGCTGGGCGGACTGGTGCCGGTGGAAAAGATAAAAGACCTTACGGTTGATTTCGAATCATTTTCGCAACAGGGATTTTTATTGGGACATGCTTCGGTGGTTTGCCTGCCGGAGAAATTCCCCATCATAAAATACCTGGAGCATTTATTCCAGTTCACGGCGCATGAAAGCTGCGGAAAATGTTTTCCATGCAGGCTGGGTTCAACAAGAGGCTATGAACTGATCAATAAAGCAAGAACCTCGGATTATAAAATAGACAGGCAGTTGATGGATGACCTGGTGGAAACCCTGGAAACGGGTTCGCTTTGTGCATTGGGTGGTGGATTGCCCTTGCCCATTAAAAATGCATTGCAGTATTTTGAGGAGGAGTTGAAAGTTTATTTTAAATAGATGGCATGTTTACCGCTAAGACGCTAAGACGCAAAGTTTTTCTCTTAGCGTCTACGTGTCTTTGCGGTTATAATTAATTTAACGATCCTTGCTATGGGCATCATTTACAGAAGAGAAGATAAACACGAACAGGCGGCGAAAAGCGCCACGTTTACCTATGGCTCTACCAATGGTAAATCAAAGCCCGGCATTGCATACATCGATAACAAGCCCTATGAAATAAACGAGGGGGAAACCATCCTTGCCTTCATCAAACGTAATTTCGGACAAGACCATGTACCCACCCTTTGCGATGCACCCAACCTGGAGCCCTTTGGCAGCTGCCGGGTTTGCAGCGTGGATGTGGCGCTTGCAGAGAACGGAACCGCTAAATCGCAGGCCAGTTGCCATACGCCGGTGATGGCCAACTCCTATATCTACCCGCATTCAGATAGAATACAGAAACTCAGAAAGAATATTATTGAACTGGTGCTCACCGATCACCCGCTCGACTGCCTTACCTGCGAAGTGAACAACAACTGCGAACTACAGACGGTTGCTGCAAAAGTGGGCGTTCGGGATGTGCGTTATCCCGAAGGAAAAAATCACCTGGATAAAAAGAAAGACCTGAGTCATCCGTACATGACCTCTGATTTTTCCAAATGCATCAACTGCTACCGTTGCGTGCGTGCCTGCGATGAAGTGCAGGGCGAATTTGTGCTGAGCATGTCGGGGCGTGGGTTCGACAGTCATATCATCAAGAGCATGGAAGTTAATTTTGAGCAATCGGATTGCGTTAGCTGCGGGGCCTGTGCACAGGCTTGTCCTACTTCGGCGATATCTGATGTGTTTGAATCGAAATCCATTGCGGTTGACAAAAAAGTAAGAACGGTTTGTACCTACTGTGGTGTGGGCTGCAACCTCGACGTAGCCGTTAAACAAAACAAAGTTCATTCTATACAGGCGCCTTACGATGCAGAAGCGAACCAGGGCCATACCTGCCTGAAGGGACGTTTTGCTTTTTCGTTTTACAATCACCCGGACCGGATAAAAACACCTTTGATAAAAAAGAACGGTGAGTTTGTTGCGGTGAGCTGGGAAGAAGCATACGATTTCATTGCAAACAAACTAACGGAGATAAAAAATAATTTTGGTCCTGATTATATCGCCGGCATTTCTTCTGCCCGTTGCACCAACGAAGAGAATTACCTGATGCAGAAATTCATCCGGGCGGTGATCGGCACCAATAATATAGATAGCTGTGCTAGGGTTTGTCATTCGCCCACGGCTATTGGCATGCAGCGCACATTTGGAACCGGCGCTGCCACCAACTCCATCAAAGACCTGAACTATACCGATTGCATGATGGTGATCGGCGCCAACCCCACCGATGCACACCCGGTAACCGGCGCCAAAATAAAGCAGCAGGCAATAAAGGGAAAAACGTTGATCGTAATTGATCCACGCAGAACGGAACTGGCACGTTATGCAAACTATCATTTACAGTTACGGCCAGGAACGAATGTAGCATTGCTGAACATGATGCTGTATTATATCATCAGCGAAAAACTGGAGGATAAAGATTTCATCAGCAAACGCACAGAAGGCTATGAAGATTTTCAGCAGCATATATTAAAGCTCAACATTGATGAGCTGGAAAAGATAACCGGTGTTGACCGTAGGCTGGTACGGGATGCGGCCATAGCTTATGCTTCTGCACCCAATGCCATGTCGTTTCACGGGCTGGGTGTAACAGAACATTCGCAGGGCACATTTACGGTGATGCTGATCGCCGACCTGGCCATGATCACCGGCAATATTGGTAGAAGAGGAGTGGGTGTAAATCCCCTGCGTGGACAGAATAATGTACAGGGCGCTGCAGATATGGGTTGCCAGCCTTACCAGGGTGCCGGGTATTTAGATATAACCCTTCCTGAAAATCATAAACTCTATGAACAATTCTACGGCGTAAAGCTTCCCATTCATGTGGGGTATAAAATTCCGCAGATGTACGAGGCTTCGCTCAATAATAAACTGAAAGCCGTTTGGGTGATAGGAGAAGACATGGCACAAACGGATCCGAATACACATAAAGTGGTGGCGGCATTGAAGAACCTGGAGTTGTTTGTAGTGCAGGAATTATTCATGACGGAAACGGCAAAACTGGCCACCGTTATTTTGCCCGGTGCTTCTTTCCTGGAAAAGAGCGGAACATTTACCAACGGCGAAAGAAGGATACAACGGGTGAATAAAGTAGTGGAACCCATTGAAGGAACAAAGGCCGATGGGCAGATCATCGTAGATATCATGAACCGCATGGGCTATGCACAACCGGATTATGATCCGGATACGTTGCTGGAAGAGATCGCACAGATCGTTCCTTTCTTTGCCGGTGTGAAGTGGGAAGAACTGGGAGATAACGGCAAGCAATGGCCGGTAGCAAAGGATGGAAGCGATGCAGACATGTTGCATGTTGATACGTTCAAACGGGGCCTTGGTAAATTTGTGTACAACAGTTTTAAAGAAACGGAAGAGATCGTTCAGCATGGAAAAGAATACCCGTTCATCATCACCACCAACCGGGAGCTGGAGCATTATAACTGCGGTGCCATGACGAGACGAACGGGCAATGCCAAAATACTGAAAGACGATTACCTGATGATCAATCCCGAAGATGCAGCCAAACATTTAATAAGCGAGGGCGATATGGTTTGCGTGGAATCGCCGAGGGGAAAGGTGGATGTAAAGGCAAGAATAACAGACGAAGTAAAGCCGG
>DAOLIP010000164.1:0-5619 GCA_035328475.1 Ferruginibacter sp. | reverse complement strand
TAGTTATCTCTCTTTGGGAGTTATCCTATACCTGGGTAGTGCGTAACTATGAAAGCTCCGTAGCAGCAAAAGCCGAAAAAATAGTTAAGACCTCAATGCCCGGTTTATCCGGCGATGAAAGAAAAGCCGCTGTTGAGTTCAGAAAAAAGAGAATACTGGACAGTACCGGTGAGAAAAGTATTTACCCTGTTTTTGGTACCACATACCAGCAGTGTAAAGCCAACGAGCTGAACCTGGGTCTCGACCTGCAGGGCGGTATCAGCGTTACCATGGATGTTAACCTGAATGACCTGGTAAAATCATTGAGCAATAATTCAAAAGATGCCCAGCTACTGAATGCACTTCGCACTGCGAATGCACAAAAGGGTGTTGTGGAAGGAGATTTCATTACCCTGTTCAGTAAAGAATATACCAAACAGAATGGTGAAGGTAAACTGGCTGCATTGTTTGCAGGCCCGGGTAAAGAGATAAAGATCGGTGACAAAGACGATGCTGTTACCGCCAAACTGAAGACCATTGCTGCCGGCGCTATTAAAGAAACCTACAAGGTTCTGGTAAGACGTATTGACAAATTCGGTGTGGCCCAGCCTAATATCAACTTTGATGAGAACAAAGGAATCATCAACGTAGAACTTGCCGGCGTTACCGATATAGAAAGGGTACGGAAACTCTTACAGGCATCTGCTCACTTACAGTTCTGGGAAGTTTACCGCCTTGATGAACTGGATGCTTCATTGAACAATGCAAACCAAAGCCTCCAGAATTACCTGAACGGGGTAAGCGATACAGCAAAAATTGATACCAACAAAGTACAGGCTAATGAGAACCCGCTGGTAAGGGTAATGAATATCATTCCACCACAGCGTGATAATAATACAGGCAAAGTATATTTCTCATCAAACATCGGAATGGTTGCCTTAAAGGATACCGGTCTTTTTTATGAGTACATCAATAATGAAGTGGTGAAGAATGCCCTTCCTGCAAATTGCAAATTCTTATTGGGTATTGAAGAGAAAGCTGCAAAGGGATCTGAACGTATCTTCCCGCTGTATGCTGTTAAATTGCAGACAGGCACCGATAAAGCGCCGCTTGAAGGGGAAGCCGTAAGGGAAGCCCGCCAGGACTTTGATGAGAAAGGACGCCCGGCCATTAAAATGGAAATGACAGAGATCGGTGCAAAAGCATGGGCCAGGTTAACCGGAAAGAATGTGAACAAACCGATTGCGATCGCACTGGATGATATTGTTTATTCAGCCCCGAATGTGAACGAAGCCATTGAAGGCGGCAGTTCAGAGATCGCCGGAAACTTCACCGTACTGGAAGCGCAGGATCTTGCCAATATTTTAAAGTCCGGTAAACTGGATGCCCCTGCAAAGATCGTGGCACAACAGGTAGTTGGGCCTACCCTTGGTAAAGAAGCTGTAAAAGGCGGCGCTCTTGCCTTCGGTATTTCATTCCTGGTGATCTTTATCCTGATGCTGGTTTATTATAATACCGGTGGATGGGTAGCCAATATTGCCCTTATATTAAACCTGCTGTTCACCATAGGTGTATTAACAGCAATGGGCTTTACCTTAACCGCTGCTGGTATTGCCGGCCTGGTGCTTACCATTGGCCTGGCGGTAGATACCAACGTAATCATATTTGAAAGGATAAAAGAAGAACTGGTGAAAGGGAAGTCGTATCCGCTGGCAGTGCAGGATGGCTACCGCCGTTCGCTGGCTCCCGTTATTGATGCCCACGTTACTTCATTGCTTACTGCAGTTATCCTGTTCTACTTTGGCCTAGGCCCCGTATTGGGCTTTGCCACCACACAGATCATCGGTATCCTGTTGTCTTTATTCTGCGGTATCCTGGTATCACGACTGATCACCGATTTCTGGACAAAGAAGAACCGTCACTTCAATTATTTCACAAATATTTCCAAAAAGATCTTCAAACATGCGAATTATAAGTTCATTGAGTTCAGGAAATATGCTTACATGATCTCGGTAGTAGTATTGCTTGCGGGTATTGGCGCTTATTTCAATGGCTTTCACCTGGGTGTGGAATTCAAAGGAGGCCGCAGTTATACCGTTCAGTTTGATAAGGCAATAAAACCAGATGATATCCGTGATGACCTGAAGGCAGCACTGGAAGGGGATAATCCAACCATCAAAACGGTAAACGATGCCCGTCACCTGAACATAACCACGGCTTACCTTAAGGAAAAAGACAATGCCGACAGTGCCGTGATCGCCAAACTGTATGTAGGCCTGAAAAAAGTACTTCCGGCAAATACAACCGAAGCCGGGTTCGCCAAGAATAATATACAAGGTTTCTCCGCTGTACAGCCGAGCATTTCGGAAGACCTGAAACGTGGCTCAATCAAAGCTACCATTTTTGCCATATTGATCATCTTCCTGTATATTTTCATCCGCTTCCGCGACTGGAGATATTCAATAGGAACGATCTTTACGCTGCTGCACGACGTATTTGTAACGCTGGCAGTGTTCTCGTTCTTCAAAAATATCGTACCGTTCCCGCTGGAGATCGACCAGCACTTCATTGCCGCCGTATTAACGGTGATCGGTTTCTCGATGAACGATACCGTGATCGTGTTTGACCGTATCCGTGAATACAGCCGCGATATGAAAGGAGCTACCAAAACAAATATCATCAACCGGGCCATCAACGATACATTGAGCCGTACCATCATGACGTCTCTTACCGTATTCTTAACGCTGTTGATCCTCTTTATCTTTGGTGGTGAAGTAACCCGTGGTTTTGCCTTTGCCATGCTGATAGGCGTTATCACCGGTACCTACTCCTCTATTTTTGTGGGCGCCCCTGTACTGGTTGATTTTGCAAAAAACAAACCCCTGGGTGCTGCAGATGCGGTAGAAGAGAAAAAATAAATTACGATCTGAGTTATACAAGAAGAGCCTCGTTAGTAACGGGGCTCTTCTATTTGAGTAGCATTTTTTTAATGGGTTAAACGGCAAAACTGGTTCCGCAGCCACAGGTTTTACTAGCATTAGGATTGTTAAAAGTAAACCCCCGGGAGTTAAGTCCACCCTGCCAGTCCACTTCCATTCCTGCCAGGTAAATACCATGTGATCTTTCCATCACAACGGGTATGCCGTCAATATCAAAGTTCTCGTCTTTTTCCGTACGGTCATCAAAGCCCAGTACATAGGTCATACCGCTGCACCCCCCACCCTTAACCCCGATACGCAGAAACTTGTTTGTATCAAACCCTTCCTCTGCCATCAGTCTTTTTATTTCTGTCTTGGCTGATGCGGTCAGTGTAACGGGTACTGCTTTTATTTCCATGTTCTCTTTTTTTTTACAAAATTAGAATTTTCATTGTATTTGCTTTTACGAATTGCGATTTTCGTTTCAGAACTTAAAAGGTGCTGAATATGCCTGTATACCCGCTAATCCGGGGCAAACCCTTAATTTTGTTTGAAATTAATGATCTATGAATTTGTCGGAAGCAACGGTACAGAATATCATCCTTGGAGCTATTTTCATGTTCTTCATTGCCATTGCCTGGCTGTTGGCCGAGTTCAAAGGCATGAAGGATGAAATGAGGGAACGTTTTGGCTTGAACAATGAAACACTTAAACTGAGATTACAGGCATACGAACGTTTTACGCTGTTTGCCGAACGATCCTCTTTAAAGAACCTGGTTTCCCGTACTTCTTCCTCCGGTATGACGGTGGTTGACCTGCAGCTTGCCCTGCTGGAAACCCTGCGCACGGAATATGAATACAATGTAAGTCAACAGGTATATATAAGTCCCGAAATGTGGAAAGCGATCGGCAATTTAAAAGACCAGAATATCTTTATCATTAACCAGTTGGCCGCCACCCTTCCTTCGGAAGCCAATGCCATTGAACTAAGCAAGCGGATTCTGGAATACGTGGCCAGTACCAATGCCGAACTGAGTTCTGTTGTATTGAGCGCCTTACAATTTGAAGCAAAGAAACTGTTGTAATCCCCATAGCTTTTATGAACAAGCTGCAAAAAACGATTATGCCTGCAGATAAAAAAATATTAACTGATTCGGGAATTGAGATCAGGCAATTGTATGATCAACCCGTAAACCGGAATGAAAAGCCCGGGGAGTTTCCTTTTACAAGAGGCGTGCAGGCAGATATGTACCGTGGTAAACTATGGACAATGCGGCAGTATGCAGGTTTTTCGACAGCCGAAGAAAGTAATCAACGCTATCATTATTTACTGAGCCAGGGTGTTAATGGTTTGAGTGTGGCTTTTGATCTCCCTACCCAGATCGGTTACGACAGCGATCATCCGCTGGCCGATGGTGAAGTAGGTAAGGTTGGAGTAGCTATCGACAGTCTGAAAGATATGGAGATCCTTTTCAAAGGAATTAAACTGGATGAGGTCTCCAGTTCCATGACGATCAATGCAAGCGGGTTCATCTTACTGGCTTTTTATATTGCGCTTGCAAAAAAGCAGGGTGCCGATCTGAAAAAATTATCCGGCACCATCCAAAACGATATTTTAAAGGAATATGCTGCCAGGGGAACTTATATCTATCCACCCAAGGCATCTATGCGTATCATCACCGATATTTTTGAGTGGTGCGCCAAAGAAGTTCCGAAATGGAATACCATTTCCATTTCGGGCTATCACATACGGGAAGCCGGAAGCACCGCGGTGCAGGAAATAGCTTTTACCTTAAGTAATGGAAAGGCCTATGTTAAAGCGGCACTGGAAAAGGGATTAGACATAAATATTTTTGGAAAGCGTCTCTCCTTTTTCTTTAATGCCCACAATAACCTGTTTGAAGAAGTGGCTAAGTTCCGGGCAGCCCGGCGCATGTGGGCTACCATCATGAAAGACCTGGGCACTACTGATCCCAAGGCCATGATGCTTCGCTTTCACACGCAAACCGGTGGCAGTACCTTAACGGCCCAACAACCTTATAATAATATCAGCCGGGTTACCGTGCAAACCCTGGCAGCCGTTTTAGGCGGCACCCAATCGCTTCACACAAATGGTTTTGACGAAGCATTAAGTTTACCTACCGAAGCAGCAGCAGCTATAGCCCTTCGTACGCAACAGATTGTTGCTTTTGAAAGCGGGGTCCCCGATACCGTTGATCCCCTGGCAGGAAGTTATTTCATTGAATCGCTTACCGATGAAGTGGAGGCGGCAGCCTGGAAACTGATCGAAAAGATTGATGTAATGGGGGGAAGTGTTGCAGCTATTGAGCAGGGTTTTATTCAGGATGAGATCGCCCGCAGCGCTTACGATTACCAGCGCCAGATCGAAAGCGGCGAAAAGATCATTGTAGGCGTAAATAAATTTCAGAACCAGGAAACAGGATCTATTCCTGTTTTTAAAGTGGATGAAAGTGTACAACAGGTACAGGTGGCAAAATTGCGATCATTGAAAGAAAAAAGGGATCCATCAAAAGTGGTTGCCGCCCTCCAAAAACTAAAGGAGTACGCTGTAAGCGGCCAAAACCTGATGCCGGCTGTATTAGAAGCGGTGGAACAGTATTGCACACTTGGTGAAATTGCCGATGAACTTAGAAATATCTTCGGAGAATATAAATGATCTCTGTTTAACCTGTATAACGAAGAACCCCGGTATATTCCCGGG
>DAOLIP010000163.1:0-5782 GCA_035328475.1 Ferruginibacter sp. | reverse complement strand
CGGCGGGAGTGGCTACGGGATTTGCATTTTTACCGATAGTAACGGGTTGTGTCGTTAATGGAACAGACCCGGGTGTAATGGCTGTTGCAGGCTGCGTGATGACTGTGGGTACGGTATCTGGCTTTTGTGTTGCTTTGATCTCTTCGGCGGCTTTCATCAAATCCTTGTCAACCACATCTTCTTTATTGCTGCCTCCGCACGAAATAAGGGAAGTAACAAGTATAACTGCAAGAATGTATAATTTGGTCATAGTGTTTTTTTGAGTACCGAAAATACGTCAGTTTGATGGAAATGCAATAGGCAGATATTTACCACTTGAACCACGTAGAAATATAGTTTGTTTATAGACCTATGCAGGTCAGTATTTATTTGGTCAGGAAGTTTTTTTCATATAATACTCCCGCTGTTTCTTATCCAGTTTTTCTATGGAGTAACGAAGCAGGGTACGGGGCATGGTGGCGGCATGTTTATCTAAAAAACTTTTTAATTTCTGTTTGTCCTTGTCACCGGCAAAACGAAGCATCCAGCCCGTGGCTTTATGAATAAGGTCTTCTTTGTCTTTGACCAGTAGTTCAGCTATTTTAAATGTATCGGTAACATCTCCCTGGCGAATAAAAAAGCAGGTGCTTAATATAGCGGTGCGGCGTTCCCACATATTCTTTGAACGGGCGAGTTTGTACAGCACAGCATGCGACCTGTCAAACAGGTAACAGCCGGTCATATATAAGCAACCCAGGTCTACCAGGTCCCAGTTATTTACCCGGTCGTGGCGGCGCATATACAATTTGTACATTTCTTCCAGGCGGCCCGCATCAATTTTTTTATTCCTCGATTCCTTATCCATGATGCTGATGGCACCGGCCCTTACTTCGTGGATGGGACTTTCCAGCAGTTTCTCCAGTTCCTTAACCGGCATACCGGCATACTCTTTGGCCAGCGCAAACAGGTTCCCCATCTTTACACCCATGAATTTATCGCCTGCGCCGTATTCACCTTCACCCGATTTAAAATAACGCTGTATCTTTTTTAATTCTACATCCGATTGTAACGCTTTTAACCGTTCAACAAATGCCTTTGCAGTAAGCAGGAGTTTTGTTTTTGCAGCTTTTCCCATGAGTTGACAGAGTTATGGCGAAGCCAGTTACTGTTTTATCAATTTCTTTTTAAATCAACCCATCTCCGCAAAATACTTATGGAAATAAGGAATGGTCTCAATGCCCTTGTAGTAATTCTCGATATTATATTTTTCGTTCGGGCTGTGCAGGTTATCATTATCCAGCCCAAAGCCCATGAAGATGATTTTTATGCCCAGTTCTTTTTCCAGGATAGAACAGATGGGAATGCTTCCCCCGCCACGAACCGGGATGGGTGCTTTGCCAAAAGTTGTTTCCACGGCTTTGGCTGCCGCTTTGTATCCTTTACTGTCGATCGGTGTCATATAAGGTTCGCCACCGTGGTGCAGTTCTGCCTTTACATCTACCGATTTAGGCGCAATTGACTTAAAGTAAGCCAGCAACTTTTCGGTGATCTTATCAGAAGACTGGTTAGGAACCAGTCTTGCCGAAATTTTTGCATAGGCTTTTGATGGCAATACCGTTTTTGCTCCTTCACCTGTATAACCACCCCAGATACCGTTCACTTCAATGGTTGGGCGTATGCCGGTTCTTTCATACGTGCTGTATCCTTTTTCGCCCCAGAGTTCTTTTACACCCAGTTCATCCATGTATTCTTTTTCATCATAAGGCGCTTTATTTATCAAAGCCCTTTCTTCAGGCCCGGCCACCACCACATCGTCGTAAAAGCCGGGAATGGTAATGTGATTATTTTCATCGTGGCAACTGGCGATCATCTTTGCCAGGATAGTGATGGGGTTGGCCACAGCGCCGCCATAAGTACCGCTGTGCAGGTCACGGTTGGCACCGGTCACTTCCACCTGTATATAACTTAGCCCACGTACACCGGTATCAAGTGATGGGTTTTCCATGCTCAGCATCGAACTGTCGCTGATCAGTATTACGTCTGCTTTTAAAAGATCTTTATGCGCTGCCACAAATTTTCCCAGGTTGGGCGAGCCCACTTCTTCCTCCCCTTCAATTAAAAACTTTATATTGGTGGTCATAGAATCTGTCTTGCTCAGAATTTCCAGTGCTTTCACGTGCATATAAAATTGTCCTTTGTCGTCGGCGCTGCCACGGGCAAATATCTTTCCATCAATGATGGTCGGTTCAAAAGGAGGGTTTGTCCATAGCTCCAAAGGCTCGGGTGGTTGCACATCGTAGTGGCCATATACCAGCACAGTTGGTTTGGAAGGGTCTATGATCTTTTCGCCATATACTGCAGGGTGGCCATCGGTGGCCATAACCTCCGCCTTGCTGCATCCGGCATCCAGCAGGCTTTTCTTTACAGCTTCGGCACATTTCAGCATATCTGCTTTGTGTTCGCTCTTGGCGCTGATGGAAGGAATGCGGAGGAGATCCATCATTTCATTTAAAAAACGGCCTTTATTTTTTTCCTGGTAGTCTTTCCAAACCTGTGACATAATATTTTATTTTAGGAAAACGAAGATAAGTGGTTTTCAACTTTAAATACCCAGTCAACAGTATTAGTAGTGTCCTGTTTTGAACCACATAGGACATAGTACACATAGTAAATACACCAGGGTCTATGTGAAACCTATGTGCTCTATTGTGGCTATGTGGTTCAAGTTTGAAACTAGGACACTACCACAGTATTGGCCTATAAGCAACGGGGAGTAGATTTGCACTTAATTTAATGACTGTGTTAACGGGAATCCTGAAAAGAAATACGAGATGAGATTGGACAAATTTAGCGGGATCGCATTGATCCTGACTGGCCTGGTTGTCATTGGTACCGGGCTATTCATATATTTAATTGTCCATACCATTTACCCCGGGTCACAATCCGCGGGGGTGCAGAACCTGAACTGGCTGCTGAAAACATTTGGCAAGACCACCACAGCCTCCCTGTTAGGGGCCATCGGACTATTGATGATCGTTTCCGGTATCCGAAAATTCAGACAATAATCGGTACCGCTGTTTTTCTAACAATTCTTTATGAATAAAATCATTCACTGCTTGGAGTGGTTCTGATTTACACTTATATATTTGCAGCAGATTGTTTGTCAATTTATCAGCCTTTGTTTTAGTTGGACCAGCTTGGGGTTCTGCCTAATGCAAAGGCTGAGACCATTTATAGAACTCCGTTTATTATTTGCTGATCCTTTTCCAGCCTAGCATCAGCAAACCTGTAAGTACATATAAAACCGCCATTATTGCCAATGCCCATTTTATCACCGAGAAGAATGTGGTGAGAAACGCAATGGGGCCGGATACATGCCCGCCAAGGGTGATAAGCATCCCGAGGTTTTCCAGTATGTCAAGAAGACCGGCCAGTAAGGACCCTGTGGCAATTATATTTCCGGCTTTGGCAACCGGGCCCTTTACCTGTTGTGTTATTTTCCTGCAGGCAAGAAATAAAAAGATGGAATAAAAGAATAAGAAGAGGAAGTCGAAGTATGTATTTGTTTTTGCTGCTGCAATATTATCCAGGCCGTTTACCGGAGCCCAGGCATTTACCACTACAGAAGTTTTCGTTATATCGTAAGCAAACTCGAGATCCAGGATACCATGCGGTGTGGCATCTGTTTTTAATGCAGCGCCTGTTTTAGCCATTACTACTATCAGTAAAATAGTACCAACGAAGAATAAAGGGAGAAGCCGTTTTTTCATGATTGGAATTTTGCCCTCTTAGCCCGTATTCCATTAACTAATTTTATCAAACCGTTGCTGCACATAACTCCAGTTAACCACATTCCACCAGTTGTCAATGTAATCGGCTCTTTTGTTTTGATACTTTAAATAATAGGCGTGTTCCCAGACATCCAGGGCAAGCAAAGGATAACCTTTTATGTCACTGGTGTCCATTAAGGGATTATCCTGGTTAGGGGTTGAACCTATCTTCAGCTTTTTTGCTGCATCAACATACAACCAAGCCCAGCCGCTTCCGAAACGGTTCTTTCCTGCATCGGCAAATTGTTTTTTAAATTCATCGAACGAAGTAAAGGCTTTGGTGATGGCTTCCATCAGTTTCCCCGTTGGTATATTGCCTTCTTTTTTTGGCAGCATGCATTGCCAGAAAAGTTCATGATTATAATGGCCACCGCCGTTATTGCGCATCTTGGCTGAATAAGAAGATATTTTTGCCAGCACATCATCCAGCGGTTTGCTGATGTCAACTTTTTCGGCAACGGCAGCCTCTTTTACATTTTTTGCATAAGCCGCTGCGTGTTTACTGTAATGTATTTCCATTGTCATGGCGTCGATCACATTTTCCAATGCATCGTATCTGTAAGGCAGGGGTTGCTGATCGAAGCCGGTGCCAAAGCCCGGTGTTGTTGTATATTGATCCGGAGAAAAAGACTGCAGCAGGGGGGTGGCAGCGCCCAGCCCTACGGTAATGGCCAAACCTCCTTTCAGTGAAGTGGAAATAAATTCCCTGCGGTTGGTTGTTTTCTTTGTTGCCATAGTTTAAATTTTTATGTGGATGAACTTTTTTTAGAAGAGCCGAAAAGACTGCTTACTCTTTTAAAGAAACGGAAATAGTATTCTTTGTTGAAAAGCTGAGAGTCGTGCATGGCTTTATAAGTAAGAAAAATACCAACCGGCGTTAATACCAGTACAGCCAGCCACATGCCTATGAATGGAGACGTCATTTCTTCCTTCACAAACTTTTCGCCGAACATATTCAACAGGTGAAAAATGAGGAAGAAAATGATGGCTACTACCAGCGGCATACCCAGTCCACCTTTTCGGATGATGGAACCCAGCGGAGCACCCAGGAAGAATAAAACAAAACAGGCCATGGATAAAGAGAATTTACGGTGCCATTCTATTTTATGATAGCGTATCTCTGTTCTCCGGCCTTTTGCTTCGTTGGCAGCATTCTCCACATTTATCTTAAGATTGGTTGCTATATTCTTGGCCGCATCTTTTACCAGGAACCGGGCAGAATCCGGTATGAGTGAATCAAAGCTGTTGTATTTTGAAGTTGCCTTCGGCACCTTTTTCCAGATACTGTCTGCCACGGCTGTATAATGTAAGTACATATCAAAAGAACGATAGGTTCTGGCACCCAGGCTGTCGTTCATCTTACCCAACGAATCAAGAAAGCGGTTGATCTGGCCGGCGCTCAGCATCTTGAAATTATTCCTGTAGATGCTGTCGTTGGTGTTTTGTTTTTGTAATGAACTCAGGTCGAATAATTTTTTAAAAGAACTGAAACCAAGCCGGATGTACTCGGTTGTTGTGTCGCCTATGTTGCCGTTCTCCTGGTAACGAAATCCATTTTCAAGATTGAATTCCAGGAACCGTTTGTCATCAGAGATACGCATTACCCCCTTTTCGGCAATGATGCAGTTGTTTTGAATGGGATTGGTTTGTTCATAGATCAGTACGTTATGAATGGTTTTTCCATCTGCATCTTTCTTACCTGCTTTAATGGCATACCGGGGTATGTGTGTGAAGAAGACGCCTTCTTTAAGATCGAAAGCAGGCTTTTTATAATAAATATCATTGTACAGTGCTACAAATTTAAGGTTGGCGTAAGGGATCACGTAATTGGCAAATACAAAAGTAATACCGCAGAATAAAATGGATACCCATACCAGGGGCCGCATAAAGCGCAGCAGTGAAATACCGGAAGATTTGATGGCCACCAGTTCAAAACTTTCACCCAGGTTGCCAAAGGTCATAATGGATGAAAT
>DAOLIP010000162.1:0-5811 GCA_035328475.1 Ferruginibacter sp. | reverse complement strand
TGGAAGAGGTATCCGATTCTTTAAAGGTCATATTGCTGTTATAAAATACCAGCGGCACACCCAGGGTGAAACCCCAGTACCACTTATCATTCTTGTTTTGTGCATAGCCAAGCGCCAGTTCATAGATGCCGCCTTTGGTAGTGTGCAGCATTTCCTGCTTCAAGGCCTGCCCGGCATCCAGTATGTATTCGGGAGCGCCCTTTACCTGTACCAGACCATTTACGGTAACGGTATCGATCAGGTACGTGTATACTGCCGGGGCAGATGTATAGGGCAGGGATGAGTTGGTACTTAAAACCTCGCCGATACTTAGCCCGCTTTTTGAAAACTCTTCGGCAAACTGTTCGCTGAACGAACTGTAATTATTCAGCCCGCTGTACTGCACCCGGTTATTGAAACTGGCTGCCTGTGTAAAGGCAAGACTGATGGCGCTGCTCCTTTTTGGGTTATCGGCATTGCTGTAGCCGAGTATCAATCCGCTGGCACCGAATCTAAAACTATTCGTTTTGTTTTGTGAAAGATTATCCCGGAAGGTTGCCTTGTTATTATCGAGAAAGAATCCCGGAGTAATGACAAATTCACCGGTCTTATAAAAACCAAGTCCGGCCGGGTTTGTGAACGTGGCGTTGATATCTCCCCCCAGCGACCCCATCGCCCCGCCAATGGCCAGGTTACGGGCTGTTCCGTTCTGCGGGTAAAAAGAATACCGAACGGCATCTTCGGGCGCCTGCGCAAAAACAACATTGGATATCAGTAAAAAAAGTACGGGTATATATTTGGTCATAGCATAAATTTTTTGATACAATTGTTTTATGCAGCTGTGTTTTGGTTCACTTTTGAGAGATAGGGGCTGTGGGCACATTAACCCCGGCCCGGCCTGGATACAGAAGAACCGGAACTGCTGCTTCCGGATGATGAACTTCCGCTGCTGCTGCTTCCCGAAGAAGAAGGCGTGTAGCTCCTGGTATTGTTGGAAGAAGAACTGCTGCTTGGAAAGATCGTCTGCCTGCGGCTGTTTGAATTGCTGTTGTTGTAGCGATAAGATGGATTTGACCACCTGCCGGTTCCGTTCGTTTTGTCGGAAGCCACATTCGGATTGTACCCGTTATAGGCATTCAGGTTCACCATCCTTGGTGTGGTATTTACCGGTTTTGAATACGATGCCCTCACCGTATAAATGGCCCACGGATAATAATAAGGATTATAATAGTATCCATAACTGTACCCTTTGCAGGTGTAATTATACGGGCTGTAGTCGTAATTGAATTCATCCCTGAAATCTCTCCAGCGATGATCACGGATACTCATGGTGATCTCGTAATCCGATACTCTTTTGGTCTTTTCTTCATCCCGCTTCTTTTCCGATTCACCGTCGTAAACCCTTACCGGGGAATAGTACACGTCATCGGGTGTTTGGCTGCTTTTGTATGCGGTGGTACAACTGCCCAAAGCCGCTGCAGTAATGGAAAGGAGTAGAATTTTTGTTTTCATGGTGATTTGTTTAAAGCATTTAAAATTGAAGTTACTACTTTTGTGCCTTATTAGACGGGCATTAAAACAGCACAAATCCTTTACCAACAGACATTAAAGTTAAATTGTCTCTTGTTAATGCGGTGCTAAAAGAAAGGCCTTATGTATTAAAATCTGATTAATATAATGAGCAAAGAATTAACATCAAGGGCAGAAGATTATTCGCAATGGTATAATGATCTTGTTATTAAAGGCGGACTGGCCGATTATTCAGCCGTAAGGGGTTGTATGGTCATCAAGCCCTATGGCTTTGCCCTTTGGGAAAACATGCGTGACCAGTTGGATAAAATGTTCAAAGATACCGGGCATGTGAATGCTTACTTTCCTTTGTTCGTACCAAAAAGTTTGTTTGAAGCGGAAGAAAAAAATGCAGAGGGCTTTGCAAAAGAATGTGCGGTAGTAACGCATTACCGGCTGAAGGCCGATCCAAACAATAAAGGGAAACTGATGGTGGATCCCGAAGCAAAGCTGGAAGAAGAGCTCGTTATCCGTCCAACCAGTGAAGCCATTATCTGGAATACATACCGTGACTGGATACAATCCTACCGTGATCTTCCTTTGTTAATTAACCAGTGGGCCAACGTAGTTCGTTGGGAAATGCGTACCCGTTTGTTCTTACGTACGGCAGAATTTCTCTGGCAGGAAGGACATACGGCTCATGCAACCAAAGAAGAAGCGGTGGAAGAAACCGTAAAGATGCTGAACGTGTATGCCGATTTTGTAGAAACCTATATGGCCGTGCCGGTAATAAAAGGAGTGAAAACACCGAACGAACGTTTTGCCGGTGCCGAAGATACCTATTGCATTGAAGCGCTGATGCAGGATGGAAAAGCATTGCAGGCAGGCACTTCCCATTTCCTAGGACAGAATTTTGCCAAAGCATTCAATGTGCAGTTCTTAAATAAAGAGAACAAACAGGAATATGTGTGGGCAACATCATGGGGTGTATCCACCCGGCTTATCGGCGCCTTGATAATGGCGCACGGCGATGACCAGGGTTTGGTGATGCCCCCGAAGATCGCCCCCTTCCAGGTAGTGATCGTTCCTATTTATAAAGGAGAAGAAAGCAAAGCACCCATTGATGCAAAAGCCAATGAGATCATGGCTTCATTGAAAGCAAAAGGCATCCGTGTTAAATACGATAATAACGATAACAACCGCCCCGGCTGGAAATTTGCCCAGTACGAACTGCAGGGTGTGCCGGTGCGGATCGCCATGGGATTGCGTGACATGGAAAACAACGTGGTGGAAGTTGCCCGGAGGGATACAAAAGAAAAAAACAGCATGCCGCTGGATGGACTGGCTGATAATATTGCAAACCTGCTGGAAGAAATTCAGCAGAATATTTATAACCGGGCACTTGCCTTCCGCAACGAAAGCATCCGGCCCGCCAACACCTGGGATGAATTTGTAAAACTGCTGGATGAAAAAGGAGGTTTCATTGCTGCCCATTGGGACGGCACGGCAGAAACAGAAGAGAAGATAAAGGAACAGACCAAGGCCACCATCCGTTGTATCCCTTTGGATAATAAACAGGAGAGTGGCGCCTGCATCTTAACCGGCAAGCCAAGTATGCAGCGGGTGTTGTTTGCAAGGGCGTATTAAGAACGTTAAAACGTTAATTCGTGTGTTGCTTATTGTTCTCACCGATTAACCAGTTAACTGATTAACGGATTAACCAATTTACGTATTACCCAATTCATGTCGTTCTTCTTTCTAAATATCATTGGTTGGCTTGAGCAGCACCAGCTTCCCTGCCTGTTCAAACAATTCACCCATATTGATTGCCCGGGTTGTGGTATGCAGCGCAGCTTTTTATTGCTGCTGAAAGGGGATATGGCAGCCAGCTTTCAAATGTATCCTGCCTTATTACCTGTGTTACTTCTTTTCGTGATCTTAGTATTACATTTGATCTTTAAGATCAGGAAAGGAGCCCTTGTCCTTAAGTATTCTTATCTTTTCTGTGCAGGCATTATCCTGCTCAGCTATATTTATAAAGTAGTAATTAACAAAACACAACTATTATCATGAACGAACAAAACAGGGATTCCCAGAACCGCAGCAACATCAACGTAAATGCCGCCCCGCTCCCTAACGCAACCGCTGCATTGGTATTGGGGATACTTTCCATTGTGGTATGTTTCATTTGCGGCATCATTGCCCTTGTTATTTCAAACAAAGACGTAAGTATGTATCGTGCCAACCCGGAACTTTATTCTGAGGCATCGTATAATAATATCCGTATCGGTCGTATCTGTTCCATCATTGGCATTGCCCTGCAGGTGGTAGGCCTGATATTTTACCTCGTAGTGATCGTGTTTGCAGTAACTACTGCTACCCGGCTTAATTAATAAAACATATTATAGCCTTCCAAAGAAAAGCCGTTGAAATATTTCAACGGCTTTTCTTTGCATTGTGCCGGAAGTTTTACATATTCGTTCACTCATTAATTAAAACTTCTGTTATGGAAAATCCTGCACCGGATCATTTATCCGAAATGGATCTGCAACTTGATGGCGAAGTAAGGCAACAGCTTTACACCGCTTCCAAATGGGCCAGGTTCATTTCTATCATTGTTTTTATTGGTTGCGCCATCATGCTTATAGTTGGGGTGGCGGGCGGAGCGGCGATCATCAATGCTTTTCAGCGATTGGGTACTTTCAGTGATCTCTTTGGAGGCTTCGGCGGCACCTTATTCGTGGTCATAATCGTTTTGGTGGTGGCCGTGGTGCTGTTTGTTTATTATTTCCTTTTCCATTTTGCTGCAAAAATAAAAAATGCATTGCTGGGGGAAAGCACCGCTGACTTAAATGCCGGGTTGAAATCACTGAGGATTTTTTTTATCATCACCACTGTATTTGCCATGCTTTCTCTTCTCAATACGATTGTGAACATGTTTAAATAAACAAATAAAACAAAAAAAATCTCATGGAAAATAATCCCAACAGCAGCATATTCGAATTTAACCTGGATGAAGAAAGCAGATCCAACCTTTCATCGCTTACCCAGTGGATAAACCTGAATGCAATAACAGGATTGGTAAGCGCCGGAGTTTCTGTGATCGCTTTTGTGGTTACCTTAAACCGGCTCAGCAGCTTTGGAAGTACGGCAGCAGCAGGCCCGGGTATTTCCGGGATGGTGCTTAGCCTCGCCATTTCCCTGCTTTTAAACATCCTGTTACTGATGTCGGCAACAAATCTTAAAAAAGGCCTTGATAACTCAAGCCAGTTTCACTTTACAACGGGCCTTACAAAACTGGCCACATACTTTAAAGTGGTGGGTATCCTGGCAATTGTGGTCATCACATTTTTTACATTGGCATTAGTGGTGGTAATGGTAGCCGCCGGATCCAGGGGTATATAATGATAACCGGAGTTGGTATCATTCTTTTGTAGCCAGGTAATTGTAATCTTCCAGGAGCTTTTCCAGGAACTGGTCAACATACAGGTCGGATTCTATGTTGAGCACTTCTTTTATCTTCAGCGCCACCCGGTGGCACATGTCGTAATTATTTCGTTTCCCTGCCTGGGTTAAAACAGTTTTTATCGTATTGATGTCGCGGTCGCTCAGCCGCATTACCTGCGGGAACATTACTTTATAATCTGTTTGATTGATGTTCATGAAAACCGTATCGGCAACGGTCAATGCCGATTTTGCATTCACCACCACGGTGCCGGCGATCATATCACCGAGCCGCTGGTTTCGGGGCGATACCGCAATAATGATCACAACGGCAATGCCAAATAAACCTGTTGTAAATCCATAGGCGATCACGTTGAAGTTTGAGAAAGCGATATAGCCAAAGAAGAAGGGCCACTCAAAGAATTTGGTGATCCATCGAAGCATGAACTGGCCCAGGGTTGGTTCACCGCCTTCCAGGCTTATCACCCGGATGCCCATGATCTTTTTGCCAACTGTTTGCCCGTTCATCCACAATTCGGTAAGCAGGGAATACAGTAACATGGGTAAGGAGATGATGAGAATATCAAGACCCATATTTTCTTCCAGCGACAGGATGAACCCGGTATACAGCAGGTGTTTCATACTGTACAGGTAGATTACCAGCAGTACAAAATCGAGGATATAAGCCAGCAGGCGTTTATGGAATTCGGCGATCTCAAATTCCAGGTCGATATTAAAGGCAGTGCCGATTGAAATAATGGACATGATGGCTGCAAATTACTGATTGCCGGGTACAGATAGGCGTGAACAGGAGTTTTTTTATTCCTGAAAAAAGACGATTTTGTAGCATTAATTCAAAACCTTAATTTGGCCCTATGC
>DAOLIP010000161.1:0-5837 GCA_035328475.1 Ferruginibacter sp. | reverse complement strand
TCTCGAATGCAGGTACCTGCCAACACCCATGATGGTACCGCCGGTGCCCACGCCGGCAACAAAGGCATCAGGGCTTATATCAATAGCCTGTAACTGCATCCATATTTCCTTTGCCGTTGTTTTTTCGTGTGCCTCGGCATTATAGGTATTTTCAAACTGCCGTGGTAAAAAAACCGAAGGATCGGATAGCGCCATCTTTTCACTTAAAGCAATGCTGCCTAAAAAACCACCCTGCTCCTTCGAGATCAATATCACTTCTGCCCCAAGGCTTTCAATAATATTGATCCTTTCTCTGCTCAACCAATCGGGCATGATGATCCTGACCTCATGTCCCAGGGCCTTGCCAATAGCGCTGAAAGCTATTCCGGTATTACCGCTGGTGGCCTCTACAATAACGTCCTGACTTTTAATTTTACCAGAACGGTAGGCCTGTTGAAGAATGTACAACGCCATGCGGTCTTTTATACTGCCCGTAAGATTATAGTGCTCGCACTTCACATAAACTTTATTGACAACATTCTTATACCGGTAAACAATCTCTATCATCGGCGTATTGCCGATAAGCCGCCAGAGATGATTGAACTTATTTTCCAGTTTCGTTTTCATAGGATAAAACTAAAAGAACCCCGCCGGATTTTACAGTGAACTGACCAGTATCATGAGCCTGGCAGGGTTTTTCTGACCTATATCATCACAGCCAATTAAGCAAATTGTTGTTTATATTTAACAGGGCGAAACAGCCTTCCGGCATTAATACCTGGCCTTACCGGCAACATTTCACTGATCCCATTATACTTATCATGGATAAAATAACCATTGCCTGTATCATACTTATTCCCCTTGGTATCCTGCCCCTGCTGGTTTGTTTGATAAAAATGAGAATGCTGAAAGCATTTAAACAGAAAGCCGTAAGCACTACGGCAACGATCACTCATATTGAAAAACACAGAGGGTTCAAAGGAAATGCATATTATGTACTCATCCTGGAATACCAGACGGTTGATATGAGCCGGCTGCTTACCGGGCGTGCCATCACTTCAAAAAAATATGTGGCGGGAAGTGTTATTCCGCTGATGTACCTGCCCGGTGATCCGGTGAAGTTCAGCATCGATTCCGGTAAAGGCTATCCTTATATGATCGCCATTTGCATTGTATTTTCCGTATTCATAGTATGGTGCTGTTTTTGGCTGAATGGATTGAAATATACTACGCACTAACTACAGATAAACAGGCTTGGTGCTGCCTGGCATTTTGTTTACTTTCGAACCCGGATGGATCAAAAATAATAAAGCCATGAACAAAACACCTCACTCCTTTTATACCATTCGGTTTACCGATTGTGATCCGTTCGGACATTTGAACAATGCCCGGTACATCGACTATTTTTTAAATGCACGGGAAGACCACCTAAAAGAGGAATACAGGCTTGATCTTACTGAATTTTATCAACAGGGCGTAAGCTGGCTGGTAGCAGGCCATGAGATCTCCTACCTGCGGCCTGCCAACTACAATGAACGGGTTTCCATAAAAACCGGGTTAATAAACCTTGCTCCGGGATCTGTACTGGTAGAAATGATCATGATGGATGAAAAGCACAGTCACCTGAAATCGGTGATGTGGACCAGTTTCATTCATGTAAATGTAAAAACAGGTAAGAAGGAAAATCATTCCGCTGAGTTCATGGACTTTGCCCGGGCGATAGAAATTACCGATGTGGATATTTCAAAGGGATACCAACACAGGCTGAAAGAGATCATTGAAAACATGAAGCAACAAAAGGGTACCCTCTCCTGATCTGTCTCCTCCTTGATTTGCGATGAACCATGAATCACAGGGATATTTAAACTATTACTATGAAGAAGCAACTGATGGTTGCCGGGCTCTTATGCCTGACATTGCTTTCCCTCGCCCAGTCAAAGCTACTGCCGGGCTTTACGCCTACAGGCCGGTTTGATGAGCAGGAATTAATCATAAAAGATACGGGCAAGAATACTGTTATCCACATTAATGCACCCCTTCAATTTGCCCGAAAAGGAAAAACATACCTGGTGCTTTACGCATTGCCTAACGGCAACAGCATTGAATGGACTAAAGGAAAAAAGATGAAAGCCGGCGACGACTGGCATTACGATATTCAGCATATAGCCGCTCAAACCAGGTATGTAAGAGAACTCGACAAAAGAAACACCTACATAGTAGTTTACCTGATGGCCGCACAAAAAAGCTGGCCTGCCTGGAAACGCAGTACACCCGATTCGCTGAGCGGGATAAAAAATATTATTGACAGCATCACCGGTCTCTTTAAAATTTATGATCCAAAAATAATATTGAACAGTCACAGCGGCGGCGGCAGTTTTATCTTTGGATTCCTGGAAGCGGTGGAAAGCATCCCGTTAAATGTGGAAAGGATCGCCTTCCTCGACAGTGATTACGGGTACGAAGAGAACAGGCATAAGAACAAACTGGTAAGCTGGTTACAACAAAGCAATAACCATAAACTACTGGTACTTGCCTATAACGATAGTGTGGTGATCTATAATGGCAAACCATTGGTAAGCCCCACCGGTGGTACCTGGTATCGCAGCCGCCTGATGCAACGGAATCTTTCTGCAAGTTTTGATTTCAGTACTGCTGAAGATACTGCCTTCACCCGCCATGCAGCATTGGGCGGAAGAATAAAGATCATCCTGAAACAAAACCCGGCAGGCCGCATCTACCATACCGAGCAGGTGGCAAGGAACGGGTTCATCCTGTCGCTTCTTTCTGCTACCCCGCTTGAAAAGAAAAAGCATTTTACCTATTTTGGCCAACGGGTTTATGAAAAATATATCAGTGATTAATAAATATCTCATACCACTATGGCTGTTTACCTGCCTCACCGCATGTAGCAGCAGTAAAAAAAATTACCTGCACAGTACTTCCGTTTCAATACAAAGAATAACAGGAACGGAGTTCTTTAACACCGTTGCAGCATGGAAATGGTCCGTAAGAGATTCGCTCGCTGTGCAGGAAATACTGTCGGGCAATATCCCTTCTTTCCTGCAAAGATTTGTTGCCGTCAGCTCCCGTATAACAGACAGTGCAGGCATTGTTCACCACGCTGTTTTTTATGTATCACCGGATTATCTTTCCCTGGGTACCGATGATGATTGGGCAAGGGTTCCGTTAACACCGATGGCAGCGCAAAAGATTGCAGATACCTTCCATTGTTTTTTGCCCACCCGCAAAATGGTTGATCTCATCTACGAGCAGGCAACTGTAAAATTAGAGCCCGTACCCATGTATGCTTTCCGCGACAGCAGTGTAACCATGTGGCAGCATCACCTGGTCATTGAAGGGCAACGTAAAGAAAGAAAGGGATTGATCGCCGGCATTAAAAAAGATGTGGTCATCTCTGCCAAAATTTTAACTGATGTAAAAACAGGCCGGGTGGCTATTTACGGCTGGCATCAATTAAATGGGAAAGCAATTCAGCCCCTGTACACCGGGCATATCAACTGGTATGTTGATTACAGCCATGGAACAAGACTGGTGTATGAAAAGATCAATGTAGATGGAAAGGAAATGAATTACACCGATGTATTGAATCACCCCCTGTATAAAAAATTACTTTGTGATGAAGAACGCTGTGACTTTTATAAATATCCATACTGATGAGCAGGAATGTTTTGAGAGATGCCGGGTATTTATTTGTAAATTGAGAATTGTCATTGCTTAATACAAATCGAATGAGAATACTTTCCATCCTTGCCTGTTTATTATTTGCGTTGATACAGCCATCCATTGCACAGGATAAAAAAGAGAAGCTGGCAGAGATCATGAATACCTATCACCGCTTTAACATGTTTGATGGAGCAGTACTTGTGGCAGAGAACGGCAAGGTTGTTTACAAAGGCGCCTTCGGTTTGGCAAACCGGGAATGGAATATCCCCAATACAACCGACACCAAATTCATGATCGGTTCTGTTTCAAAACCACTCACTGCCATCCTGATGCTGATACAGGTGCAGAAAGGTTTGGTGGACCTTGACAAAACCATTTCGGATTACCTGCCTGAATTCTCAAAAAAGAACGGAAACCGCATTACCATACGTCAACTGCTCAGTCATAGTTCGGGCATGCCCAATTACGATATCATGAAGGATTTCTTTCCCCGAATCAGCCGGCAGCATTTTACAAGAGAAGAATATATTAAGTTATACATGGACTCCGCATTGGTTTTTGAACCCGGCACCGGTTACTATTACAGCAGCTGGGGCTATTTCACACTCGGATACATTATGGAAAAGGTTACCGGCAAGTCTTACAGCCGGTTAATGAAAGAAGACATTTTTGATAAACTGGGTATGACGGGAAGCGGCTCTTATTTTCATACGCAGATAGTTGATAAACGGGCTACTGGTTATGATTACAGTTTAGGCGGATATACCAGTGCTGATTTTCGTGACCAATCCAACACCATGGGTACCGGCGACCTGTACTCCACCGTGGAAGATATTTTTACATTACACCTTGCTCTTTCCAACAACAGCCTGCTCAATAAAAAACTTACGGATGAAATGTTCACGCCGGGCATCAGGCCCTGGCGTTATGGCTTTGGATGGTTCAACCAGAATTTCCGTTACACACCAACGGACAGTGTGTTTGCAAATTATCATTTGGGAATGACGGAAGGCTTCTTGTCCTTCCTGGTACGCATTCCTTCCAGCAACAGCCTGGTGGTATTCTTATGCAACAGCTCCCCTACGCATTTCTTTGGCATTGCCGGTAACCTGATGAAAGTGCTGTACAATAAACCGGTTACCATAAAACAACCGGTTCACAAAGTATTGGAAACTGTGCTGGCATCATCCAATGGGGAAAAAACTGTTGCAGAATATGCCCGGATGAAAAAAGACACCGCCAATTATTATATCGACTGGCTGGCAATGAATCAACTGGGCGATCAGTTATTTACGCTGAAAAGATACGAGGATGCCCGGCTCATCTTTGAGAACAATGCATCTGAATTTCCTTCCCGAGATCTTGCTCTGTTCAGTCTTGCAAAAACATATGAAGCCCTTGGCAGGAAAACCGATGCCATCGCCTGGTATAAAAAAGTGCTGGCCCTTACCCCGGGTTATGAAGAAGCAAGGAACCGGTTGAAAGAGCTGGAAATGAATAAATAATCCCTTCCGGGCCGGCTGATTACACAATGATTTCCAGGTGTTAAGACCTGTATTCTACCCTGTCATCGGATTTTTACTACCTCACAAAAGCACCCATATCTACATTTTTCCATATCTGCCACACTTAACTTCACATCCTGAACGTTATAGGTTCTCCTGTTCAATCCATATTCTGTTATAAAACAATAAAATCTATTTTATGAACGGCAACTACAATCAAACCGAGCTCTTGCTCATGGTAAACACAAAGTTCTTTTCGAAGCAACTTCAGAAAGTGAACCGGGTATCGGCCAGGGATTGGCATTCTAAAAAAGAACAACTGATAGAAGCCTGCTGGGACGGTCTGGCTTCTGAAATGCTGCCCGAATGTTTTACCAAAGACAGCAACGCTGATCTGTGGGAGATACTGGATGGCAATTCGTATATAGACCTGGAATTCTGCGAAGGCAGGATCAGGAAAGACAAAGAACATTCCCTCAATCCTTATGTATTTATGCAGGTACAGGGATTGAATTAATACATTCTGAGATCAACACATACCCCTCGACCTATAAAATCTTACAAGGTTTTATAGGTTTTTTAATTTTCAGAATGCGGGAATACTTATTCCCAATCCGGGCTCATTGGTATAAATGATCTTCCCGTTTTCAATTTTTACTCCTTCTGCAA
>DAOLIP010000160.1:0-5868 GCA_035328475.1 Ferruginibacter sp. | reverse complement strand
GGCAGCGATACATGCCGATTCTGTAAAGATCGAAAAGGAATTCAAAGAAACAGAAAAATGGGACAGGATAACAGCCCGTGCCATATACCCGGTGATCAAGGCAGGAGATTGGTCTGGTGTGATACCCGTACCCGATGCAACAGAAATACCCGACCCCACACTGGACTATAAATTCTTATTTGAACTTACTTCTCTGAATCCTGATTCAGCCGGAAAAGATGTTGACTACGGACTTGCCGAAGTATCCAGGGTCATTAACCTGCATGTGGCTTCCGGGGTACCGCTTAAAAAGATCTCCCTGGTGATTGTGATCCATGCTGCAGCACTCAAAGCATTTGGTACCAATGAATATTATAAAGCAAAGTTCAAGACCGATAACCCCAATATTAAAGTGGTGGAAGACCTGAAAAAACTCGGCACTAAATTCATTGCCTGCGGCCAGGCCATGACATTCCTTGATGTTAAGAAAGAAGACATGCTGCCCGATGTAAAAGTGTCGCTTACTGCCCAAACGGTTATTTCACATTACCAGCTAAAGGGTTACCTGCTTTGGTGGGGTGGTGCCGGTAAGCGCTAATAAGGATGAAAAAATCTTTGTATTAATATACCCTGTCGGTTTTTTAGCAGGGTATTTGCTATATGGGTACATAGTATTTACGTTTTCAATATCACTACTAAAATAAACCATCATGAAGAACCTATTTCTTTTATTTTCCTTACTGGCCGGTGGCCTGTTGAGCCAGGCCCAGCTAAAGGCAAAAGCCGTTTGCCCCGTTATTGAAGTGGATGTGATGGCAGGCAGTGTAAACGACCTGTATCCCAAATCGGCCATTGCAGAGATCAAAACCACTTTGCCTTGTTTTACTGAGGTGGTTGAAATCGATTCTGTATCCCGGTGTGCCGGTGTTTTTTATAAAGACAGGGGCATTTCATTCTTTACCGGTCGCCGGTACATTGAAATAACAGATCAGTTCAAGGGAAAACTAAGCCCGGCGCTGATGGGAGCCGGCCGCAGTAACCTGTTCAACCTGCTGGGCCATCCAAAATTAAAAGATACCAATTGGGATGCTTTCCAGATGGGGTATGGAATTCTGATATTGTATTACAATAAGGCAGGTAAGATAAATAAGATACAGATCAGCAGTAAAAGTACGGATGAGATTAAGCTGTGTGAATAGAAAACTAATTTTTGCCCTCCCTGATGAAGATCATTTGCCGTGGAATTATTTTCCATTAATGTTGCCCTGTGAAACGAAGTAAAAGAATACCCGCCTTTATTCTCCTGGCCGTTTATCTTTTTTCTGCAACAGCCAGCAGGGAATTCCTTAAACTTCCTGTATTGGTTGAGCATTACCTTGATCATATGGAAGAGAATAAAGGCATTCCTTTTATCGGTTACCTTATTCAGCATTATTATACAGAAGACGGAACTGATAATGATGCCGCTGAAGACAACCGGTTGCCTTTTAAATCGCCCGAAAGTAATACACTTTCCTTTGTTTCATTGAAACCGCCCTCTTTATTTATATCGGGGGATAAGGCTGAAATGTACTTCAACAGGTCTTTCCGGATACAAGACGACCGGCTCCGCACTTCCCGGTATCCCGATGCCATCTGGCAACCTCCCCGTATTCTGTCTCATACCTGATCTGGTCATTATCTTTTCACTTTAAAATTATCAGCAATGAATGCAACACATATTCACCTGCTGCTGAATCATTTTCCCGTCATCGGAACACTGATCGGCAGCCTGCTCCTGCTTTGGGGCATCATTAAAAAACAACACAATACAAGGTCAAATGCCGCCGCACTATTGGCAGTAATGGCCATCATCGCCGTTCCTGTTTTTTTAACCGGAGAACCGGCAGAAGAAAGTGTGGAAAAACTGCCCGGCGTTTCGGAGCAGATGATCCACCTGCATGAAGAAGCTGCAGAGATCGCTTTCTGGCTGATGGGGATTACCGGCTTTTTCTCATTACTTGCTTTGTTCATGGCATGGCGAAAGCAGAAAATGACAAATACTGTTTTTATTCTTGCTTTTGTAATGTCTGCCATCAGCTTTGCGGCGATGGCACGAACCGGTTATTATGGCGGACAAATCCGGCATACAGAAATAAGCAGCGGAAATGCTACCGGGCCGCAAAATGAAAATGATGGGGAAGAGAAGGAAAAGAATAAGGATAAGAAAGAAGAGAAAGACGATGATTGATTGAATGTAAAAGCCGGCATTGTTTACAGTGCCGGCTTTTAAAAAATGAAAAGACAGCGTAACCACTGTTTCAATTGCTGCATTTTCTCATAACAGGAGCCCGTTTGTTCCCTGGTTCTTAAAAACCACAACTCATACAGCTCGCCAATCACTTCATTCATTCTTCTGAATATCTGGTAACCGCCTGCCGCATCTTTGCCTCAAGAAACAAAAACATATAGTACATGAAAAAGATCTTAATCCCTGCACTGGCGGTACTGTTATTGGCTGCCTGCAAAAAAACAACAATCACTCCACCGCCAACACCGCATCCGCAGATGCAATACCTCCATCTGCACGATGAATCCATCCGGTTCGGGCAGATAAAAAAGATCGATATCAACAGCGACGGCACTGACGATTTCCTGGTAAGTACCTTACTTGTAGGCGATCCCATACTGGAAAGAGACCGCCGGCAGTATTATATCAGTTCCAGTACCGAAAGCAGGTTTCTGCAGGATGGTAATAATCAATCACCCATACTCAATAAGGGCGACCAGGTAATGCTTCAGCATCCGGGTTACGGGTGGTTTGAGGTAACCTCACTCTTACTGGCAGAAAAAATAGTTCCGATGATCGGAAACTCGTTCTGGCAGGGAGCCTGGAAACAGGCCAACCAGCATTACCTGCCGGTACAGGTAAAAAAGAATGGAAGTATTTTCAATGGTTGGATAGCACTGTCGTTTGATACTATGCAAGAAAAAATTATTCTGCATAAAGCAGCTATATGCACCGAAGCAGGCAAGACAATTAAGGCAGGTTTTTGAGTAATGATAGAAATAGTTCCTGGCCAATGGCCGGGAACTGTTTTATTTACCTTAACTGATCTGGAACCTTAGTTTGAAAAATTACTGCACTACTGCCTGTTCCGGCTGGCCGATAATGATCTCTGGCCTGTCTTTATACAATATGATGCGCCCGGTAAAGCAAACCTCTTTGCCCTTCAGCTCATCCGGGCTGGTCTTGAACTGTTTTCTTACATCGCCCCATATTACCACCGTAAGCAATTGGTTGGGATACTTACCACCGATATTTAAAAAAGTAGGAGAGTTTTTTGAAGACTCAAAATAACGCATATCGTCTACTTTGCCGCAAACAGTAACACTGTCGCCGATATACTTGCTTACGTCTTCCAGTTTAATGTTGGTTTGTGCATTAACGGCACTGGTAATAATGAATGCCAGGAGGCAGTGATATATTTTCTTCATGCTTTTTATTTGACCAAAGCTAATTCATTTAAATGATGAAGATATTACCTGAACACAGCGGTCTTTTCGTCTTCTGTTAACACAGCATTCCTTGTAACGGGATACCGGGTAAAATTCCGGCAAAGATTTTGCTTAGGGTGGCAGGTGATCCTTAATTTATCATTCGTCCTGTAAAAACAATCCAATATGAAGTATCTTAAAATAAAAATGTCATTTGCATTCTTAACTGCTCTTGTTCTATTCTTCAGCGCCTGCAAAAAGGAAATGCCCGGCCAGCAAACGGATATCAACCCCGGCGGCGATACACTCACGGGCGGAGGCGGTTCCGGCGGATCGGGTACACTAAACACTTATTACGTCAGTACTTCGGGCAACGATGCAACGGGTACAGGCAGTGCTGCTAATCCGTGGAAATCGCTTGCGAAAGCCAGCACAGCAGTTACTGCTGCAGGAAGTATGATCCATATAAAAGCGGGAACCTATACAGAAACGGAGCGGATCAACCTGGCCAAAGGAGTAAGCATTGAGGGTGAAGGGAGTACTTCAACAATTATTAGAAGTGATGTATCTGGCCAATGGTCGGTATTACTTTCCCTTGAATCGCCGCAGGATGCACTGGGCAATCAAAGTATTTCAGGTATCACATTAGACGGGCAGTACGTAAGTGAGTCAAATAATAAGACCTGGATAGCTATTTGGGTAACGGGGCGAAGCAATGTTTCTGTTCACGATTGCAGGATCATCAATTTCAGGGACCGCGGAGTGATCTTCGACGGGAATGATATTACCGATCCGGTGATGGACCCCGGCCATTATGCAACCGGCAATAAGTTTTACAATAATACGGTGTTGAATTCTGCCGCACAGAACGGTAACTACGGCAGCGGGTTACTGAACATTGGCGGGCAACAGGGCATGGAGATATATAACAACACCATGATACAGGATCAGCGGGGCAGGTACCTGAATGGATGGCCGCTTAAATACTGGGATAACGGCTGGTTGAAAGGAGTAAAGGTTTATAATAACACCCTTACCAAGAAACCGTATGATGGAACTTATCCCGGCGAAGGTGGTAACTGGGATTTTGCCATTGAGTTCTTCAATATCTCCGGCCTGGAAATTTACAATAACAATATCCAGGGAAGCATTGATCTTAATTATAACAGAAAAGGCAGTTATAACTACTGTGCATGGATCCATCATAACAACATAAACCATGCAACACAAAATCAAAACTTCGAAAGTGGTATTATACTGGAGTTCAGAACAGAGTCGGTGCTGATAGAGCACAACATATTCAATAACGTTTCAAGCGGTGTTCAATTCAATACCCGTACTAAAAATAATGACGGAGGATACCCGAACCCCGGAGGTGGCGTACCAACCGGGGGATTCAGTTTCTTAAGCAATAACATCATCCGCAATAATCTCTTCTCCAATGTTTACCAGGGCAACGGAACCGGTACCGGTGCCGGTATCACAGTTATCAGCGAAAGCGGCAATGACCCGCAGATACAGAACCTGGATATTTACAACAATACCATCGTAGCCAGGCCCGGCGATGCGCCATGGATAGGAATTGATTTTACATCGGGAGAGAACGGCAATGCAACCGGAGTTAACATCCGCAATAATGTGGTTACCGGTTTCCGGGATTCATGGCTCAAAGGCAGTTCTGCTACAAAGATGAGCGGGGTAATAGTTACACATAACCTTGCCTATGGCAATGGAACTGATATACCTGTATGGCCCGGTGGTAACCCGGCCAGCTATACATACAGCAATCAGCTTACAATTAATCCCCTGTTTGTATCCCTGCTTGATTTTACTTTACAGCCTTTGTCGCCTTGTATCAACAGCGGCGTGAATGTAGGATTGCCTTATGTGGGTTCTGCTCCCGACAGGGGTTATGCAGAGTATGGAAGATAAAACAGCCGATGATCGGTTTTAAAATATCGTTTTATTCAAAGAGCCTCGTAAGAGGCTCTTTGAATTTTTTACTTCACATATTTCTTAAAGAATTCGATCGTTCGTTGCCAGGCAAGCTTTGCTGCAGCTTCGTTATAGCGGTTGGGCGCCGTGTCGTTATGAAATGCATGGTTAACGCCATCGTACATGTATAATTCGTGCCGGGTATTGTTTTTCTTCAGCGCTTCTTCATACGCAGCAATGCCGGCATTCACCCGTTCATCCAGTCCGCCATAATGCAATTGCACCGCCGCTTTAATATTGGCAACATCATCTGCTGCTGGTTGACGTCCATAAAAAGCCACGGCTGCTTTAAGCCCCGGTAGTTTTACCGCCAGGTTATTCGACATGGCGCCTCCCCAGCAAAAGCCCACACAGCCTGCATTGCCATTATAGTCTTTACGGGTAGCCAGGTAGTCAAAGGCATTCATAAAATTCTGC
>DAOLIP010000159.1:0-5939 GCA_035328475.1 Ferruginibacter sp. | reverse complement strand
TACTATGCCAGCGACAAGGGCGATGGTAAAGGCGGTATCGACATTTATTCTTTCCTGTTAAGAGAAGACATCAGGCCTTTAAAAACATTGTGGGTAAAAGGAAAAGTGTTTGATAAAAAAACAAAGGCAGGACTGCCTTCATCCGTTGAACTCAATGATGTAAAAACAAAGAGCCTCATCAGCAAATTACAAACCGATGAAGACGGAAATTATTTAGCTACTTTACCCGTTGGAAAAGATTATGCCTTCAATGTGAACCGCAAAGGCTATTTATTTTATTCAGATAATTTTTCACTGCTTGATAAGAACAGCGATGCTGTTTTTACTGTTAACATCCCTTTGCAACCGATCGAAGCCGGCGCAACCATTGTGCTTAAAAATATCTTTTTCGAAACAAAACAATTCGGTCTTAAACCTGAATCAACCGGCGAACTGGATAAACTGGTGCTGCTGCTGAATGATCATCCCAAACTAAAGATCCAGATCGACGGGCATACCGATAATGTGGGCCAGGAGAAAGACAATATCCTCCTCTCCAATAACCGGGCAAAGTCGGTGGTTGGCTACCTGCTAAGCAAGGGCATCAACCCCCAACGGCTTAGCTATAAAGGATTCGGCGCTTCCAAACCCGTGGCAGATAATGCTACCGAACAAGGGAAATCCCTCAACCGCCGGACAGAACTTTCCGTTATCAGCAATTAAATAGTTATTTATCATTGCCGCTCATCTCAATGTTCCACTGACCATTGAAAAATGACCAATGACAAATGACCAACGACGACCTCCTCTACCAGATCGCCCTCAGCCTGGTGCCCAACATCGGCGATGTACATGCCAAAGCACTCATCAATATCTATGGAAATGCCCAGGCTGTTTTTAAGGCAAAGAAAAAAGAACTGGAAAAGATAGAAGGAATTGGAACTGTAAGAGCAAGATCAATCAAAGATTTTTCCGACTTCAACAGTCCGGAAGAAGAAATAAAATTCATAGATAAGTATAAGATCACGCCGCTGTTTATTACGGATGAAAATTACCCGAAGCGTTTGCTGAATTGTTTCGACTGCCCTATGCTGCTTTATTACCGGGGCAATGCAGACCTGAATACTTCCCGGATAATTTCCATTGTTGGCACCCGAAATAATTCCGGTTATGGAAAAACCGTTTGCGAAAAGTTCATTGAGGACCTTAAAAATGAGAATATTCTTATCGTGAGCGGGCTGGCATTCGGTATTGATACCCTTGCACACAAAGCCGCATTGCGGAACAACCTGCAAACCGTTGCCGTACTGGCGCACGGGTTAGACCGTATTTATCCTGAACAAAATAAATCGCTGGCCAAACAAATAACCGGGCACGGAGGTCTGCTCACCGAATTCATCAGCAATACAAATCCCGATAAACAGAATTTTCCAAAACGCAACCGTATTGTAGCCGGAATATGCGACGCCGTAATAGTAATAGAAAGCAGCAAAAAAGGCGGGTCACTCATTACGTCCGAACTGGGCAATGGATACAATAAAGATGTATTCGCCATTCCCGGAAGAACCAATGATGCGAAGAGCGAAGGCTGTAACTATCTTATAAAAAACAACAAAGCAGCCTTGATAAATTCTGCTGATGACCTTCTTGAAATGATGGGATGGAGATCAATACCAAAACCTTCATCAAAAAAACAACGGGAATTATTCATTGAGCTTTCTCCCGATGAACAAACAGTGGTGGATATTCTGCAACAGCAGGAAAGCATTCACATTGATGAGCTGTATTTTAAAAGCGGGTTAAGCAGCAGCGCCGTAGCAACGGCATTATTAATGCTGGAGATGCAGAACATTGTTGTTTCATTGCCCGGTAAGATTTACAAACTATGCTGACGGCCTATTGGATTTTATTTCGGTTCATCCATTGCAACCAGGTTTGGTAAGCCGGCCGTTCATTTCCATTCTCATCTTTAAGCCCGGTATCTTCCCATAATCCAAAAAGATCCTGGTACAGGCCTAGTGTTCGCAACGTATTGTTTCCGGCATCATAATCCTTGTGGCAGAACCAGATGAACAGCTTTGCTTTTTTATCGTTGCAGAATTTCAACACCTTCTCCAGGTAATCTTTCTGCCAACCCTTGTTGCCCTGTTTGTTCAGGTTGAAAGAAGGAATGACCAGGTCTTCTGCTATATAACCCGTTTCAGCTAAAACGAGCGGCCTGGCGGGAGCCAGGTCAGTGAACCGTTCAAAATAATTGGCAGGAAAAAGTTTGGGATCGGTATTTCCGCCGGTTGATGAACTTACGGTAATATAGGGGTAGGCGCTCAGGCCCACATAATCGGTATACCCCACTAACTGGGCTGCATAATTCAATCCTTCATTGCTTTCATCTACTATAAAGCTGATGAAAAAAGGTATGGAAGCATGGCTTGTTTTCAGTTGCTGGTAAACCTGTGCAATAAAGCTTTTGTACTGGATAAAGGATGCCGCATTCCAGGTGCTTACATTACTTTCCACTCCAAAGTTTACATACAAAGGTTGAAACTGCCCGATGAGCCAGTTAACATAGTTTACATAAGCCGTTACCATTTTGCTGTCATCAAATGGCAATTGCCGCCAGTAATTTTTAATGCTGTCGGAAACAGGAACATTCTGGTAGTATTCTGCCTTTGCAGCCCTGGTCAGTGATAATGCCGAAACACTTAAGAATATTTTTTTTCCAGCCGCTGTTCTGGTCTTTCTCGTCTGAACATCCTGTAAAAAATGGGCAGGCCATGGGCGGTTATAGTAGGCTTCTTCATACGGAATACCGTCATCAAAATGATGCGAAACGATATCGCAATGATCGTTGATGAACTTATAGGCACTGTCAACCTCATTAATTGTAAAATCGGCCGGCCAGGGAGTAACCCCCATGTAAAAGGTTCTTGTTTCCGGGGTATCTGCGCTTTTCCTGCAACCTGTTGCAAACAGTAAAATGGAAATGCAGGCTAACAGAATTCGTGTCATGGTCATATACTTTGATAGGGGAAGTTACAAAACCTGTGCCGCTAAAACACAGTGTCAACCTGCCATTCAGAATTTTTAATTTTTAATTTTTAATTTTTCCTTCCCCGCCCTACCTTTGCCTATGGCAACAATAAATAATTCCCCCGCTTCAGGCAAATCCAGAAAATTTTACGGCGAAGGCTTAACGTTTGATGACGTTTTACTCATGCCCGCCTATTCACAGATACTCCCCCGTGAGGTGAATATCAGCACCCGGCTCACCAAAACCATCACGCTGAATGTACCCATGCTTAGTGCAGCCATGGATACCGTTACCGAAGCTGCCCTGGCCATTGCCCTGGCAAGAGAAGGGGGCCTGGGTATCCTGCACAAAAATATGAGCATCGACCAGCAGGCCGACCAGGTGCGTAAAGTAAAGAGAAGTGAGAATGGTTTGATACTGGACCCTGTAACCCTGCGTCCCGAGGCTACCATTGGCGAAGCATTGCGCCTGATGCGGGAAAACAAGATCGGTGGTATCCCCATTGTGGATGCCAATCATAAACTGGTGGGCATACTCACCAACCGTGACCTGCGCTTTGAAACAAATTATAAAGACAAAGTGAGCACGGTAATGACCAAGGATAATCTTATTACCGCTCCCGAAGGCACCGATCTGAAAAAAGCAGAACTCATCTTCAAAAAAAATAAGATCGAGAAATTACCCGTAGTAAGCAAGGCTGGTAAGTTGATCGGGCTGGTAACATTCAGCGATATTTTAAAACTGAAATCACACCCGCACGCCGTTAAAGATTCTTTTGGACGGTTATTGGTTGGCGCCGGCGTTGGCATTACCGGTGATATCATGCAACGGGTGGAAGCTTTATACAAAGCAGGCGTTGATGTGGTTTGTTTAGACAGTGCTCACGGGCATACAAAAGGCGTTATAGGTGCCTTGAAGAATATTAAAAAGACATTTAAGAATTTACAGGTAATTGCCGGTAATGTAGGAACGGCCGAAGGAGCAAAGGCATTGGCCGATGCCGGAGCCGATGCCGTAAAAGTAGGTATTGGCCCGGGTTCTATCTGTACCACACGAATCGTGGCAGGTACCGGTGTTCCGCAAATAACGGCCGTAATGGAAACAGCCGCTGCATTAAAAAACAAGAACGTAGGCATCATCAGCGATGGCGGAATACGATACACCGGCGATATGGTAAAAGCATTGGCCGCCGGCGCCAGTTGTGTGATGATGGGCAATGTGTTTGCCGGTACCGAAGAAAGCCCGGGCGAAACCATTATTTACGAAGGAAGAAAATTCAAACAATACCGCGGTATGGGATCTTTAGGTGCCATGGCACAGGGCAGCAGCGACCGTTACTTCCAGGATGTGGAAGACGACATTAAAAAGTTTGTACCCGAAGGTATTGAAGGCCGTGTTGCTTTTAAAGGTTATACCAGGGAAGTAGTGCACCAGTTCACCGGTGGCTTACGGGCAGGTATGGGTTATTGCGGAGCAAAGAACATTGCCGAATTACAAAACGCAACCTTTGTAAAGATCACCAATGCCGGTATGCGTGAAAGCCATGCACACGATATTGAGATCACGAAAGAAGCGCCGAATTACAGCCGGTAATATTAATTAAGAATTAGGAATTAAAAATTAAGAATTAATTCATTGACACAGATGAAAAGAACAGCATTAAAATATTTCCTGTTTTTTATTCTTAATTTTTCATTTTTAATTTTTAATTCCGCCGCTGCACAGGACAGCTCCCGCCTCCGCATCTCCCTGCTCACCTGCACACCCGGCGAAGAACTCTATTCCACCTTTGGCCACAGCGCCTACCGGGTTATCGACAGCAATGCCGTTACCGACATTGTTTACAATTACGGTACATTCAATTTTGACGATGATGGTTTTTACCTGAAGTTTGTACGGGGCAAGTTGTTGTACTATGTTTCGGCTGAATATTTTTCTGATTTCAAAGACCTTTACCAATCCACCAACCGGGGCATTACGGAACAGGTGCTGAATTTATCAGCCGCTGAAAAAATAACCATCCGCCGCTTCTTAAATGAGAACCTGAAAGAAGAGAACAAATATTACAAGTATGATTTCTTTTTCGACAACTGTACCACCCGGCTCAGGGACATTCTGAAAAAAAATCATGACTCCGGTTTTATCTTCAGGCCGGTAATGCCGGCCGGCACCACTTTCCGGGAAGCCATTTATGAATATCTCGATAAAAATGGAAAAGACTGGAGCAAACTGGGCATTGATATTTTACTGGGACAACCCTGCGATGGCGTGATGACTGCCGAGCAAATGCAGTTTTTACCCGATAACCTGATGAAAAGTCTCGATAGCGCCAATCACCCATTGGTTCTTTCGCACCAGAACTTATACCCCATCCGGGAAGACGGGAATAAAAGTTCCTTCTTTGCCCCCTTTATTGTCTTTACGCTGCTATTTGCCTTTATCTTCTTAATGGGTTTTGTTAAGAACAAATTCATACAGGCATTGCTGCAGGGTTTCGACGGGCTCTTCTTTTTTCTTACCGGCGCCTTAGGCATCATTTTAATTTTTATGTGGACGGCCACCGATCACCAGATGTGTAAGAACAATTTCAATTTGCTTTGGGCATGGCCCACGCATGCCATCATGGCCTTTTTTGTAAGCAGTAAAAAAAGCTGGGTGAAAAAATATTTTAAATTCACTGCCATTGCCTTAACGCTTGTTTTGATAAGCTGGTTCTTTTTACCACAGCAGATGAATTATGGTTTGATACCGGTGGTGTTGCTGCTGATCTACCGCAGTGCAACAAAAAATTTTGCCACTAATTACTCGAATTGACACGAAACAATTGCACTAAATTCGTGTAATTAGTGTAATTCGAATAATTAGTGAAATCAAATTTCATTAAATACTTAGACTCAACGATCTTCTACCGTACCATCGGCAAAGGCAA
>DAOLIP010000158.1:0-6078 GCA_035328475.1 Ferruginibacter sp. | reverse complement strand
AAAAGAAGACATTTTAAAAGCAGATGAATTTGATGCGCTTTTTATAAGCTGCTCTTCTTTAAAAGACCCGGTGAGTTTTGATGGAAGGACCCATACCATTGAAGTGGTAACTTTTATCGACTACGATTCGTTTAATATAAACAAGGCCCTGCGTAGCGAAAGCGATGAAAAATACCTGCAGGTAAAAGAACGGCTTTGCCAGAAACTGCTGAATACCTTTCAACGGATATTACCGCAGATCAATCCGAATATTGTGCGGCTCGAATTAGGAACACCTTTTACCAACGAGCATTACATCAATGCCACCCGGGGCAATGTGTACGGTACCGAAAAAGGATTCTGGCAAACTGGCCCCTTCTCTTTTACCACTAAAACAGAAATTGAGAACCTGTTCCTTTGTGGCGCCAGCACCATGTCGCACGGGATCTCGGGGTCCAGCTATTCCGGTGTAAAAGCCGCTGCAGAAATTCTTGGCTGTACCGAAGCCGACCTGTTGCAAAAAGATCCTTCCCAGCACTTACAGGTGTATGAAGCAGAAGACAGTGCCGCCTGGCCCGAATGGATAAGAAAAAAACGGGCAGACAAACAAAAGCGTTCTGAAAATAAGATGAGGGTTGCGGTTTAGGTCGTTTCAATCGTTTCAAACCGTTTTTAACGTCTTCAATGTAATTAAAAGTAGTGTACTGGTTTCAAACTTGAACCACATAGACACAATAGGGAACATAGGTTTCACATAGATTTTAGGCTATTCACTATGTGTACTATGTCCTATGTGGTTCAAGATAGGACACTACTTAATTAAAACAGCTTCCCCCTAATTCCCTTTATTGTTTTAATTTTACCGCTACCCTTCAAGGGGTTCATTTAATGCCAAATAATACTAATAATGACCGGTTCTGTTTCCCCGAAGGAGAAATTTGATAGTTTAAGGGCCTGCGTTATTATTCCCACCTACAACAATGCTGCTACACTGGCAGGGGTGATCGAAGATGTAAGCCGGTACAGCGATCACATCATCGTAGTGAACGACGGCTCCACCGATAATACCCCGGAGATCATCCGTACATTTCCTGCTATACAATTAGTTGGTTACAAAAAGAACCAGGGCAAAGGCTGGGCCTTGCGCCAGGCATTTACATATGCCATTGGTAAAGGCTATCAATACGCCATCACCATCGATTCGGATGGCCAGCATTTTGCAAAAGATCTTCCCCTGTTCTTAGAAAAGATAGAAGAAGATCCCAATATGCTCATCATCGGCGCCCGTAACATGAACCAGGCATCGGTACCCGGTGGCAGCAGCTTCGGTAATAAATTCTCCAACTTCTGGTTCAAGGTAGAAACAGGGATCAGCAGTCCCGATACACAATCGGGCTACCGGCTTTACCCATTAGATCCATTGAAGAAGATGCATTTCTTCACCCGTAAATACGAATTTGAAATTGAGGTGTTGGTTCGTGCAGCATGGAAAGGCGTGAAGGTGCAATCGGTTCCGGTAACCGTTTATTATGCGCCTAAAGAAGAACGGATCTCTCATTTCAGGCCCTTTAAAGATTTCTTCCGCATCAGCGTTCTAAATACGGTGCTGGTGCTGATCGCTTTTCTTTACATAAAGCCAAGAGATCTTTTCCGGACCCTGTTCAATAAAAAGAAACTGGGCAAACTGCTCGATGATCATTTGTTCAATACACATCAGTCGGCACAACTAAAAGCCGCATCGGTTGCCTTCGGTATTTTTATGGGCATTATTCCCATCTGGGGTTTCCAGCTGGTAGCAGCCATATTCCTGGCAGTCTTATTCAACCTGAACAAACCGCTGGTCATCATTGCAGCCAATATCAGCATCCCGCCCATGATACCCGTCATCATTTTCCTGAGTTATAAAATGGGTGCATTCTGGATGGGCGCCAATGCCATGCAGATAAGCTTCAGCAAAACCATCACCCTCGATTCAATAAAACACAACCTGCTGCAATATATTTACGGCAGCATATCGCTGGCCATTGTGGCCGGCATCGTTTTCGGGTTGCTCACGTTTATTTTTTTAAAACTGACCGGTAAAAAACAAACTGCTGTTACCCAGGCGGACTAGGGCATGGAAAAAATATTACTTCACATCTATGACTTTTACAGCAGGCATAAACTGGCCTTATATTCCAGTTTTATTGCCCTGTTTTTGCTGGCCGGCTGGTTTGCCATGCAACTGAAGTTTGAAGAAGATATTTCCAAAATTCTTCCCAACGATAAGAAGATCGAAAAACTGAACGAGGTTTTCCAGAACTCAAAATTCATGGATAAGCTGGCGGTTACTGTTTCATTCAACGACACAACGGCCGCCGCAGAACCCGACAGCCTGGTAACCTATGCCGATGGGCTTGTTGCCGGCATCAACGGAAAACTTTCTCCCTTCATCCGGAAGATAAATGATAAAGTAGATGATGAGTTTGCGATGGAACTCTTTGGCAGCATCAGCGATCACCTGCCGGTTTACCTCGAAGAGAAGGATTACAAAGCGATCGATTCGCTCATTGCTCCCGAAACAGTAAAGCAAACGCTGGAACAGGATCTCCGCACCCTCAGTTCTCCTTCGGGCATTGCCTTAAAAAGCATGATCAGCAAAGATCCGGTGGGCATCAGTTTTTTAGGAATGAAGAAAGTACAGCAGTTGCAGTACGACGAGAATTTTGAACTCTATGATAATTATGTAGTGACAAAAGACAGGAAGAACCTCCTGTTCTTCATCACACCGCAATACCCGCCCAATAATACAGGTAAGAATGCCCTGCTGTTAAAAGGGCTCGACAGCCTCATCAACAGTAACAATAATAAAAACATAGCCGTCTCTTATTTTGGCGCCACCGCGGTATCGGTTGGCAATGCATTGCAGCTGCGGAAAGATTCGTTGCTTACGCAGGGCATCACCGTTCTTTTTATCATAGTTTTTTTGGGAATTTATTTCCGTAAAAAAAGAGCGCCCTTCTTAATACTGATACCGGTACTGTTTGGCGCCGCTTTCTCACTGGCGGCCATTTATTTTATAAAAGGAAGCATATCGGTGATCGCACTGGGTACGGGCTCGGTGGTGCTGGGCATTGCGGTGAATTATTCGCTGCACGTATTCAATCACTACCGGCATACCCGAAGCATTCAGCAACTGGTACGTGACCTGGCCATGCCCATGACAGTGGGAAGTTTTACCACCATCGGCGGTTTTTTATGCCTGCAGTTCGTAGAATCGGAAATGCTGAAAGACCTGGGATTGTTTGCCGCATTCAGTTTGATCGGCGCCTCCCTTTGTTCCCTGGTCTTCTTGCCGCATTTCATTGTTTCAAAGAAAGAACAGGCTCTGCATACAACAAACAGATTTTCGCTGATCGACAAGATCGCTTCTTACCGGCCGGAGTATAATAAATACCTGGTGCTGATCATACTGGCGCTTACCATTCTTTTTGCTTTCCGGGCAGGTAAAGTAAGTTTTGAATCGGACCTGCAGCACATGAACTTCATGAGCAAAGAGCTCAAAGCCTCCGAACAAAAACTGAACAGGATAAACCAGTACGCCCTGCAGTCGGTTTATATTGTTACCGAAGGAAAAACGCTTGACGAGGCCCTGGTGAACAACGAAAAACTGATCACCGAAGTGGAGAAACTGCAGGAGAAGAATGTGGTAAAAAAATATTCCGGTGTTTCTTCTCTTATCATCTCGGATTCGTTGCAGAGAAAGAGGATCATAAAGTGGAACCTGTACTGGACAACGGAAAAGAAAGAAGCGTTGATGAACAGCCTGCTTACCGAAGGAGCTGCTTTAAAATTCAATGCCTCGGCATTTGATAATTTCAAATCCCTGCTTGATAAGCAATACGAACCCGTGAGTAAGGAAGCCATGGCAGATGTGCGTAAGAATTTTCTTGATGACTACATAACCGAAAAACCCGGCAAAGCCACCGTGGTTACGCTGGTGAAAGCCTTCCCGGAAAAAAGGCAGGAAGTATATAAAACCTTCGAAAATGAAAGTAATGTAACCGTTCTTGATAAACAATACCTCACCAACCGGTTTGTGGAGATCATCAATGCCGACTTTGGCCGCATTGCATTAATGACCTCCCTGCTGGTGTTCACGGTATTGTTGCTCATGTACGGAAGGATAGAACTGACACTGGTTTCTTTCATCCCCATGTTCATCAGTTGGGTATGGATACTGGGCATTATGGCCATGGCGGGCATTGAGTTCAACATCATCAATATTATTGTATCGGCATTGATATTTGGTTTGGGCGATGATTACAGTCTCTTCATCATGGACGGATTGCTGCAGGAATACAAAACAGGTAAAAAAAATCTTTCTTCTTTCAAGTCTTCCATCATCTTATCTGCCGTTACCACCATCGCCGGGCTGGGTGTGTTGATCTTTGCCAAACACCCGGCATTACGGTCCATTGCTTTTATTTCTATCATCGGCATTCTCTGCGTGGTGATCATGGCACAGATACTGATCCCCTTTCTTTTTTCAATATTGATAAAGAACCGGGTAAAGCGCAACCGTTTTCCGTGGACGCTCTGGGGATTCATTAAATCCTCTTTCGCCTTCTCTTATTTTATCGGCTGGAGTGTGACCTTTACGCATATTGCCTGGATATTTGCCTTGTTCAACATAAAGGAAAAAGGCAAGTTGCTTTATCACCGCATCATTGCCCGGGTTTGCCGGCGGCTGGTGTATATCATGATCAATGTAAAAAAGAAGATCATCAACCCGCAGCAGGAAAAATTTGAAACACCGGCCATCATCATTGCCAATCACCAGTCTTCGCTGGATATACTGCCGCTGATCATGCTGCATCCCAAGCTGATCATGTTCACCAATAACCGCATCTGGAACTCGCCGCTGTTTGGTAAAGTGATCCGCATGGCTGATTATTTCCCAACAGAACAGATCGAGAAAGACATGAGCCTGGTGGAAGACCGGATCAGGAATGGTTATTCAGTAATTATTTTTCCCGAAGGTACCCGGGCCGAAGACGGGGTGATAAAACGGTTTCATAAAGGCGCTTTCTTTCTTGCCGAAAAACTGAACGTGGATATCCTGCCCATCATGATCCATGGTACGGATTATACACTGACCAAACAAGACCAGCTTTTAAAAGACGGACAACTAACGGTAAAGTTCCTGCCGAGGATAAAACCAACAGATAAAAATTTTGGAGAAGGGTATGCAGAAAGATCGAAATCGATCGGCCGTTATTTCAGGCAGGAGTTTGACCTGCTTAAAAAGGAAATTGAACAGCCTGCTTATTTCCGGGAGAAGCTTATATATAATTACCTGTATAAAGGTCCCGTACTGGAATGGTACATGCGGGTAAAAACAAAACTGGAAAAGAATTACCAGGTTTTTCACGAACTGGTGCCTGTGCAGGGAAAGATACTGGACATCGGCTGCGGCTACGGGTTCATGTCGTACATGCTTTCCTTTACGTCTTCACAACGAACGGTCACGGGAATTGATTATGATGAAGAAAAGATAGACACGGCCAGCCATTGCTTCAGCAAAACAGATAATATTAATTTTGTGCACAGCGATGTAACGGGTTTTTCCTTTGAAAAGTACGATGCGATCATTTTAGCAGACATGCTGCACTACCTGCAACAGGATGAGCAGCGGCAGGTGCTTGAAAAGTGCATCAGTAACCTTAATCCCGGTGGAAAGATCATTATCCGGGATGGTGATGCAGACAAGAAGGAAAAACATTCGAGAACAAAGCTGACGGAATTCTTTTCTACCCGGGTCCTGGGTTTCAATAAAACAAAAGACGCCGGATTGTGTTTTTTATCGGGTAAGATGATACGGGGTATTGCAGCGGAAAGAAATATGCGTTGTGAAGAAATACCCGATTCAAAGCTTACGTCGAATACGATATTTATTTTAGAGAAGGGATAAGGCAATGTTGAATGTTGTTGAAAATGGTTTAAAATGGTTGAATGTCGTTTAAGCCCTTCAACTATCTTCAACAACGTTCAACAATGTTCAACTCACTAAAAAGTTGTGGCATAAAAAATAAAAACGGCCTGGTGACCGTCAACCTG
>DAOLIP010000157.1:0-6082 GCA_035328475.1 Ferruginibacter sp. | reverse complement strand
ATATTCGGTTTGATTTCTATAATTTTAGAAACTCTACCCGCCTGTTCAGCGCCTTTCCTTCTTTGGTTTTGTTATCAGCTACCGGCTTTGTTTCTCCCCTGCCTTCGGTTTCAATACGTGATGCATCAATGGCAAACTCCGATACCAGTAATTCCTTTACGGCTGCTGCCCTTTTCTTTGAAAGTTCCATATTGGTATTGTCGTCTCCATCGCTGCTGGTATGGCCAAGCACTTTGATTTTTACCGTACTATTTTCATTCAGTACCGAAGCGATCTCTTTGATCACCGCATAAGACCCGGGTTTGATGACGGCACTCTGCAGGTCGAAAAGAATACCCGTGGTAGAAAACCTTCCTTCTTCGATGAGTTTATGCCGGGTATCGGGCCTGCCGGTTGCCACTTTTATATTACTTATAAATACGCCATACTGTTCTTCGCTGTAATTGGTATGACTCAATGAAAAATGCAGTTGATTCATGATAATACCCGCCGGGATCGCCTTGGGAACATCAAACATTTTTGTTTCATTGATCCATATGCGAAATCGTTCTTTCTGTACCTGTATGGCCACACGAACCGGTTTGCCATAATAGTTCTGTAATGGTTCGTAAGCTTTGGCATCTCCGGTGAAATAATTTTTATATTCCTGGTAGGCATTTACCCTTGCCCTTGAGTTGCTGTTCTCTGCCGGGTAGATGGAGGTAATGACCGACGCATATTTTTTATGGTCTTTCAGAAAATTATTGCCGCTATTGGGTTCGTCTTTTGTAGAGAACAGGCCGATATAAAATTCGGGATACATCCAGCCATTATTCTTCAGCTGAAGGATGAGATCAAACTCCACCGTATAGTTCTCTCCGAATTTTTTTTCATTGCTGCTCAGGTAACTAAAGGATTTGTGTAACCGCAACCAGTTACCCGGATAATTGCTGAGCGTGGTTACTTCGCCTGTGCCGCTAGTATTCCACCCGGTAGGTAATTCGGCCAGTGCCTCGCCTTCAAAGGCTTCGTAGTAGATAACCGAATCACCTGGAATGAAATCATATTTTGAAAAAGCTTTCAATGCCGGTTCCGGTTCGGGCGAAGCAGATGTTGCTACTACTGTCTTTTCATTGACCGGAGTTTTTTCTGCCGGCTGATCTTTTCCTTCGGCCTTATCCAGTGTTTTATCTATCTCTTTATCTATTTTCTGGTTGGCCCGTTGCTGAACTTTGTTATGAGCCCTGTTCAACACATTCTGAAGCTGGGCTTCTGCTGCAAAAGGCAATGCAATAACCAGTGCGGCAATAATAAATTTCTGATACATATAGATGGATGTTTATTGATCCGGTATCAAAACTATAGTGATGTGCTTCTTTGTGAAAGCAGGTGTTGAATGAATTGAGGAAAGAGAGGGTGAATTGAGGGGAAGAAATATTTAAGGGTTGAATGTTGCTGAATATGGTTGAAGGGTTGACAGACATTGCCGGAAAAAGCCGTAAACGGTTTTACCACAAATGCCAAAGTCTGACATGAAGAACACAAACGGCTTTAATTAGTGAGCCCAACTACAAACCATAAACCACAAACCTGCTTCCCCTGGTTTTGGAATAAAGAAAAAACTGTTCTATTTTATTTTCACAAGTTTTAAATTCTTCACACCAAAATTAGAGACCAGGAAACCGGTAACAGCCCCGGCTTCATTCCGCAGAAACTCCATCTCGAATAAAAATGTGTGTGCACCGGAACCGGTGAATTTATTTTCTCCTGTTCTTTTCAAAGCAAGATCATCAAGCCTTAGGTGTTTCATCACAAGCGTATCTTTCTTTGCGCTGAACGTATAGGTTGTTGCAAGTTCATCGCTGTAGTACTCTCCTTCAAAATCCTGCAGGCTTACCGTATAGTTTACCGGGGTTGTGGCCGGGCGGTTTGCATTAGCCGGCATCCGGTTACTTGCTGGTTCTGCCTGCAACTGATCTTTGATATAGAAGTCGGCGATCTGCCAGCGGGCGCCCAGCCGTTCGTTATGTTCATCGTTGCTGAGAGCAATGATGGCGAGCCGCTGACCGGGAAAACGCCCCATGAATGTACGGAAGCCCGCAGTATGTCCTCCATGAGTGATCATGTTAACCCCTTTATATACACTGAGGTTTTGTCCTTTGGCATGGAAGATCGTATCTCCTTCGCCAAGCACCCGCAGCACCACTTTTTTGCCGTTGTCTAAATAAGAAGGCTCATTAAAAGCCTGTATCAGCTTGCGGTTTCCCACTACCGGGTTTTCAAAATTCAATGTCCATTTGACCAGGTCTTCTACTGTTGTGAGTAAATTGGAAGGACCGGGATTGGAATTATTGATCGGCTTATGGTAATACTGGTTGTTCACCCGTTCGTAGGATCGGGCCCTGTTCTTTACCAGCAGTTCATGATTGTCTTCAAATAAAGTATTTGTCATGCCCAGGGGTTTAAAAATATTTTCTTCCGTGTATGCCGCAAAACTTTTACCGCTGACACGGTGAACGATCTCCGCTAAAAGGGTATACCCGCTGTTGCAATAGTTAAATGTGGTGCCTGGTGTATAGTTCAATGATTTTTGCCTGCCCAGCATTTTCAATACCTGTTCGGTGGTAAGTACATCATCCTGGCGCCAGCCTGCCAGCGTGAGCAATGCCGCCTGGTCTCTTAGTCCGCTGGTATGCGCCAGCAGGTGCCTGATCTTGATGGGTGTTCTGTAGTCGTGCAGTTCGGGAATGTACTTTCTTATATCGTCGTCAAATGAAAGCTTTCCCTGTCCTTCCAGCAGGTAAACGGCAAAGGCGGTAAACTGTTTTGATACCGAGGCGATGTTAAAAACAGTTTTTGTTGTAATGGGTTTATCATATTCAAGATCCGCTGTTCCATATCCTTTTTTAAAAACCACTTTGCCGTCTTTTACAATGGCTACGGCCGCACCCGGCGTTTGACCGTTGTAAGAAGCAAAGAGCGAATCAACTTTTTTGCCGGCTTCTTTAAGCGATTGCGAATAGGCAGGAGCAGATAATAAAAGTAGTATACACAATGCGGGTAGTCCCGGTATTTTTATCATGGCAGGGAAATTTATAAATGAAATGTACAGATTATAGTGTAGTTGCTTGCGGCTGAATCCACCAGCGGACGGATAGGCTTGGGACCGGTGGGGGAAAGAAATACCGATACAGGATGCAAGATACAAGATGCTGGATACTGGGAAAAGCCAGCAACGAATGTTCAATACCCAACGATCAATGTTCAATATACAATGAGGGCCACGTTGCAGATTGGGCATTTTGTCTCAGCGGGGTTTTCGCACTTTGGTATTTTGTGCCGGCATACTGTTTCAGCGAAACCACGGTATTGAGAACCTGCTGGAAAAACAAATAATATTCAACGATCAATATTCAATGAAGGCCCGTTATGGTTCGTGGAAATATAACCAGGCATTACTTTGTCTCAGCGGGGTTTTCGCACCTTGGTATTTTGTGCCGGCATACTGTTTCAGCGAAACCCCGGTGTTGAGAACCTGCTGGAAAAACAAATAATATTCAACGATCAATATTCAATGAAGGCCCGTTATGGTTCGTGGAAATATAACCAGGCATTACTTTTTGCCCGATATAATCGCAAACAACCTGTCTGCATCTTCCTTATGACATAATTCCGTACCGGCATTCATGGTAGCCGCAGTTCCGCAGGCCACGCCGTATTGCAGTGCCTGATCAAGACTGTTACCGTTTACCAGGCTGTATATTATTCCCGCCACCATGCTGTCGCCGGCGCCTACGGTGCTTTTGCGTGGTACATCCGGTGGTTTTACGCTGAAGGAACCTTCACGGGTAACAAGCATTGCCCCGTCTTTACCCATCGAAACAATGATCGCCCCGCAACCGTATTTGTCTATCACGGCCCTGGCGGTTTCTTCTGCCATATTAATATCTATCCTGCTGGTACCCGCCAGGGTACTGAGTTCGCCCAGGTTGGGCTTCAGCATATATACGCCAAGTTTTACAGCTTCTTTCAATGCCGGGCCCGACGTATCAACAACAAGCCTTGCCTTTTTCATATTTGCCAGTGCAGATAGTTCTTTAAACAGGTTCAGCGGAACGCCTGGGGGAATGCTTCCGCTTACAACAAGAAAATTTACCTGGTCCATTGCTTCAACAGCGGCCAGGCATTTTTTCCATTCCCCTTCACTAAGTGCATTGGCAGGCATACCGAAGCGGTACTGGTTATTAGTGGATTCATCAACGATGATGATGTTCTCCCTTGTTTCCTTTTCTGTTTCGATGACAACAGAAGGGATCCCTTCTTTTTGCATGAGGTGATCGAGGAACTTTCCCGAATAACCGCCGGAAGGGTAAATGGCTGTAGCCTGTATACCCAGCCGTTTAAGCGCCCTTGCTACATTAATACCTCCGCCGCCGGGTTCCAGTTTCGGATAGCTGCATTGCAGTTTTTTCTCCGGCACCAGAACAGGTACAGAAGCGCTTTTATCGATGCAGGGACTGAACGTAACGGTAACCACGGCAGACATGAGAAACATATTTGAACATTAAAGTTACACTTTTGTTCCAGCCGGGTTTTGCACCCTGGTATTTTACCAGGGCATACTGCTTAAGCGAAACCCCGGTATTATGAACCTCACCGGAACTGCAAAAAATCTCCGCTGCAAATAAATAATGAACAAGGAATGCCGAATTTCGAAGTACGATCCTTTTTAAGCACGACTTACATGTTCTGAACTCCTTGTTCAATATTCAATGAGGATTCCGTTGAGCATTGAGCATTGAATATTGATTATTGAATATTTCACCCCGCAGGTAATAACTACCAACTGTCTCAAACTCTAACAAGCTGATAAACTCCCGGCCTGCACCACAATTCATCCCTTTAAATATTCATTTCATTACTTGTTTACAGGAACAACCTGCCCGGTCACTTTAACATTGCACTTTATTAAAGTATAAACGAAAAACAAAAACAATGAAAAAAACAATTCTATTCGCATCGGCCCTGGTGGCCGCACTGGCTTTTTCTTCCTGTAAAAAAGATGACCCGGATCCCAGTCCTGCACCGGGTGTAGAGAAAAAACTGAAGAAGATCACTAAAACAGAGAATGGAACAGTAACGGTTTATAACCTTACCTATAATGCAGCCGGTAAACTGGTCTCTTACAGGAGTACCGACAATACCGATTTTGTATTGTTCAGCTACGATGCAGCAGGCAACCTCAGCGGCCTGGAGCAGCAGGACCATGATTTCAGGAATATTTATGCCTATACCTATGTTAACAACGTGCCGGTAAGCGCCACGTTTAAAAGCTGGGATATCAGCGGCGGGTTACCCGGCGTATTGATAGAAGATGATGTGCTTGCCTATACGGTTGCCAATAACAGGGTAGATAAAATTAAACTGACCATGCAGGGCGGCGGGGTAACAAATTTCAACTTCACCTATACCAACGGGAACCTTACGAGGGTAACCAATGACGGAATGATCCCCTTTATTGCTGAGTTCAGCTACGGCAATAAAAAGCCGATGTATCCCAAAGTAACCAGCTGGGTGCTCGACCAGGCAGGATTCTCCCTGCAGTTTGCTGCCAGCCATGAGATACTGAAAACGGTTTTTGATTTTCCCGGAACCAACAATGATGAAACGATCAACATTGCGTATACCTATGATGCGGACGGCTATGTGCTTACCAGCAATGACGGCGTAGGCACCACGCAGGTTTTTGAATACCAGTAAAAGAGAAATGTATTTTTAAAGGCAGCTGTTGAAGAACGGCTGCTTTATTTTTTGGGAATAGTTATTGGTCATTAAGTCAAAGGGTCATTAGCCCTCCACAATGTTTCGGCCTGGCTTCAGGCTCATAGAGTGATGTTGTTGTGAAAAGAGAGGTAATATTCAATACCCAACGATCAATGTTCAATATTCAGTGGGATCCCGTTGTGAATTGCGTGTTGAGCATTGATTGTTGAATATTTTCCTCCGCTGCAAATAAAATAATGAACAAGGAATTTTGTCTCAACGGGGTTTTCGCACAATGGTATTTTACCGTGGTATACGGGTTAAGCGAAACCCCGGTGTT
>DAOLIP010000156.1:0-6181 GCA_035328475.1 Ferruginibacter sp. | reverse complement strand
ATCAGAGTATACAGGGTCTAAGGTTGGTGTTGCAGGAGGTGGAACATTAAGATCTGGTGAAGAATAAATAATACCGTTACTTACTGCAAAAAATGCTTTGGCAGGATTATTATTTACATACGAAAAACCGTTAATGCTGTAGAATGAATTGATAAAATCAAGACGGGTCCTGTCCCACCATGTTTTACCACCATCGGTAGTTACATTAATATTTCCGCTGCCTGTTGCCACCCCATTATTACAATCGGCAAATTCCATTTTAGTATAACCGGCGCTTAACGGAACGGTTATATAATTACTGTTCCATCCCGGTGCTCCCGGCATGGAGTCGGCAACAACACCCAGCGAACCCATTGATAGGAATTTACCATTGGGAGCTATGTCAAGTGCCCATACCCCGTTGTTGCTGTAATTTTTTCCGGGAGGCAGGCTTCTAGACTCTTTCCAGTTCCGCCCTGTATCTACCGAAATCCACATACGGCCAAAATTTCCATTTGCCACCAGCGTACCATTACTTGTTCTCCTTAACTGGTAAGGGTTAGATGCTAATAAAACTTGCGGATTGGGAATTGGCGGACCTGCCTGAGGACCTCCTGTTGGCGGGAAGGGGAAGTTCAATACCTCGTATTTTCCTTTTTCCAATGCATTGCTGTTATTCAGATTCGCTGTAAAGTCATTCGCCCCGGTACGTATCCTTACCACGGTATTATTATTGAACGACATGATCACTACCATCGAATCATTGATGATGTTCATGGCCCGGTATGTCTGTGCAGCGGGAGTTAGATTTGAAAAACCAGTGGTACAGGTTACGGTATTTGTATTTATTCCCGAATAACCGATCCGCTCCTTACTGATTGAATAATCCGTTAAAGCACCGTTCGAAAATTTCCATAACAAAGCAGCTGTATGCGCTCCGGTAGTTAAGTTACCCGTGCTGGGCAAACAGGTAGCCGCAACAGCATTCGCACTCACCCGGGGAAACAAAGAACTTCCCGTACCGCAGATATACCCGATATTATTATTTAAGAATTCGATCCGGTATATTTCTTTTAATTTGGCATCAACCGGTAAAAGCACCGATGGAATATTCACATTGTTGATATAGCCTGCACGGGTTACCCCATTAACTGCCGGTGCAGCAATGGAATCCCAGGTGGAACCGCCATTCAGTGTAAAATATAACTTAGGTAATGAGTCAACCGTATTGTTATACTGCCCGCCTATGTAACCCTTATTGGCATCCAGGAACCAGCAGGCATTGATCGACTTGCTGTTTGCCGTAAGGGGGGTATTTATCTGGTTCCAGCTTGAACCGCCATCAGTGGTTTTGATCATTAAACCATTAGTTCCCACTGCATATGCAGTAGTAGCTGTAATAAAATGAACATCAGAAAAATTTCCTTTCGTCTCAAACCCATTTGCCGGGTTTATGAAAGTAAATACCCCATAGGTCCAGTTTAAACCAGCATCAGTGGTCTTGGCGATACCACCATCTGATCCTACTGCAATGGCGTTGTTATTGTCAAAAAAATCAACATCCAGAATGGTAATACCAAATTGCTGGGGGTTACTGAACTTCCAGTCTGTTTTATTGAATTTGCCGGTTTGTGCAAATGAAATAGTTGAAGAAACGGAAATCAATATCAGGATGAGATAATACTGAAATTTCCTGCTGCAGTGCTTGTTCATTTTGGTTATCTTTTTTGTTTTGATATAAATGAGAGAGCAATGTTACAGTGATATAAAAGCCGCATTTGTAGAATTAATTCTATCGGGTCTGAGCGAAGGGTTTAAGAACATTGTACCATGAAACGAAGTATCAATAACCGTCTGTTACTATTAATTGCCTGTTTTTTTACTGGCTTGTCAATAGCAGCACAGGATAAATCCAACAGGGGAAAAGAATTCTGGCTGGGATATGGATTTCACTGGATTTTTTTAAACTCTGATAATGGAGGAGTAATCCCGCTTAATGGCCAGGATATGGCGTTATATATAAGTGCAGAACAGGCTGCAACCGTTACCGTTTCAATCAACGGAACCTCCTGGTCGCAAACAGTGAATATTCCAGCCAATACGGTTGATGCCTCTATTTTAATTCCCAAAACAGGCTTGAATGATGCCCGTTTATTAACCGATGGCCTATCCACTAAAGGGATCCATATAGTGAGCGATGTTCCGGTAGCTGTGTATGCGCATGTTTATGTAACCCAGGGGTCAGGTGCCACCATGCTGATGCCTGTTGAAACGTATGGCTACTCTTATTATTCAGTGAACTATAGCCAGGCCACATCAAATTCTCCTTTACCGGTTGTAAGTCCCACAACGGCAAACGGCAATGATTGGTATTCGTGGTTTTATGTAATTGCTTCGGAAGATAATACCCGTATTGAAATTGTACCCAGCGATACTACAAAAAATGGCTGGTTACCCGGACAAACATATACTGTTAACCTTAATAAGGGAGAAATATATAACGTGTTTGGAAAAATGGTACCCGGCAACAGCCAAGCATGGGCTGCCAGTAAAGACATGACGGGAAGTAAGATAAAATCGGTGGTTGGTGCAGACGGCAACTGCCACCGGGTAGCCGTTTTTTCCGGTTCCGGCGGCATTCGCATTTGCCGGGGCGATGGCGGCGAATACATGCAGCAACAGGTATTTCCTGCACAGGCATGGGGTACCCGGTACCTTACTTATCATACAATAAATAATACCAATACCGATATACTGGAAACAAACCGTAACTATTACCGGGTTTGTGTATCAGATCCATCAGCTGTTGTAAAAAGAAACGGCGTTGTTCTAACCGGACTGACCCGGAATTTCTTTTACGAATTCCAGGACTCAACCGGTGGAGATTACATTGAATCGGATAAACCAATATTGGTGTCGCAATACACCGTCAATGAAAATCAATGCTGGAATTTTCCAACAACCACTCCGGCTCCTCCCTCAAACGGAGATCCGGAAATGTTTTATTTAAGCCCGATCGAACAAGGACAGAAATCAGTAAGGCTTTTTGCGAGCAGGCAATCACCTGCAATTGCATATGTGTATACCAATATTATTTTACCAACAGCCGGTGTCAGTTCATTAAGAGTGGATGGCGCTCCTCTTCCGGCATCACAAATAATTCCGCATCCCAATTATCCTTCGTACTCGGTAGCACTTGCAAGATTTACCGGGCCGGCTGCACAACATACCATCACCAGCGACTCTGCATTAAATGCCACCATCTACGGCTTAGGTAATTATGAGAGCTATGGTTATAATGCAGGTACACTTATCAATAACCTGAACCATTACAGTGGTATCAGGAACACTTTCAACACATCGGGTAATGTGGATACATTCACCTGCCCAAAAACGCCGGTTAGATTATTTGTAAAAGTGGGTTACCAGGCCACATCCATTCACTGGAAACTGAGCCAGGTAACAGGCATCACTCCCAATGCAGATTCAATTATCAACAATCCCTTACCATTCGCCACCGAGCAGATCAACGGGAGAACCTATTATGTTTATACCCTGCAGCAGGATTTTATTTTTTCAAATACCGGAACTTATAACATACCTGTTAATTATTCGGCAGCTGTAATTGAAAATTGCAGTCAAACGGAATATGCATCGGTAACCGTAGTGGTGAAACCCGGGCCACAGGCCAATTTCAGCATACCATCTGCCTGTCCCAATCAATCCATTGTATTAACCGGTACATCCACAACAAACGGATTTAACATCGGCAGTTATTTATGGAATTTTCCTGACGGCACAACCCAAACCACTGTTAACGCAACAAAAACATTCCCGGCCATTGGCAGTTACCCGGTGCGGTACCGCATTTATGCCGATAATGGCTGTGCAGGCGATACTACTAAGAACGTTGTCATTGGCAGCCCGGTAAGCCTGGCTGTTCAGGCCATTGGAAAACCCTGTGCCGACAGTGTGTTTACCTTTACTTCATCCATACCAACAAATACCAGTAACCCGCCAAGCTGGTATTGGAATTTTGGCGACGGCAATGCGACTACCGTTACAAATTCCAATATTATTACACACAGTTACTCCGCATCGGCAGTAACAAGAACGGTACGGCATGCAGTAGGCTTTACAACCGGCTGCGGAACAGATACTGTTACGTATATCATTCCGGCTATCAACAGCAACCCAACCGCTTCTTTCAGTTTTGTATCGGATACGCTTTGCGAACAAAAACCGGTGCAGTTCAATTCCACACTAACCGGCATCAGTTCGTGGTTGTGGAATTTTGGGAACGGAACAAGCAATGCAGCGCCTCCCCTGCAACATACATTCAGCAATGCAGGTTCATTCAATGTAAGCCTGGTTGTAAAAGATTTGAACGGATGTGGCTCCCTGCCTGCAGTAAACGTGGTTACCATCAATGCAGCGCCAGCCATCAATGCAGGGCCCGATAAATATTTCCGCTTTGGCAACCCCGTAACACTGGATGCTACCATCAGCAACCCGGGCAATTATGATTTTATATGGACGCCTGCCACCTACCTGAACCTGGCTACCGTACTTAACCCTGTTGCTTCACCCGACCGGAAGATGGTTTATACCATTTTAGCAACCGATAAAACAACACATTGCGCCGCCAGCGACAGCGTGCTGGTAAAGCCAATCAGTATTGTACAGATACCTAATGCATTTACGCCCAACAACGACGGGAAGAATGACCTGTTCAAAGTACTGGGCACCGAGATGATCACAAAATTCAATTTAAAGATATTCAACCGCTACGGCCAGCTTGTTTTTGAAAGCAGTGATAAGAACACCGGGTGGGATGGAAAACTGAAAGGCAAGGACGTGCAGCCGGGCGGCTTTATTTATATCGTTACCTACAGCGCACCCAATTACCCGGATGCGCAGGTGGAGAAAGGAAGTTTTGTGCTTATAAGATAGTTTTAAAAACAAGAATAAATTCTACAAACCGTTGCCATAAATTACAGAACTTTAATAACAGAAAAAGGAAACAGTAAAACAAGTGATACAGCCGAAAATACTGATAGCAGACGATCACAGCATGATACGCAAGGGACTTAAGCTGCACATGCAGCTTACGCTTGGCTACACCGATATCCATGAAGTGGCCACCTGCAACGACCTGATGAAAGAACTGGTGAAAAATAAATATACCCACCTGGTGCTGGATATCATTCTGTCGGATGGAAGCACTTTAGAAGTGATCCCCAATATACGCCGTGTATACCCCGACCTGCGTATTCTTATTTTTTCGATGCAGCCGGCCGAGATTTACGGCGAGGCATTGAAACAATACGGCATCAATCATTACATGTCTAAAGCCATCGGCGAAGAAGAGATCGTGCAGGTATTGCAGAAATTCCTGCACAACGAAGAACCGGTAAGGCGAAACAATATCCAGCATCACGACAATCCCTTTACTGCCCTTGCCCCGAGGGAACTGGAAATTCTCCATTACATACTTAAGGGCATCGGCACCAAAGAAATTGCCGATACGCTCAACCTGAAGATGAACACCATTTCCACCATCAAGAACCGCATTTTTGAAAAAACAACCGCTGGCAATATCAAGGAACTGATGGAACTGGCTACCCTTTACAATGTAAATTATTGAGCAGGATGCAGTAACTTGGTTAGTGTAAAATGCACATGCAAAAACTCCTGCTTTTATTTCTTTGCGGCAGCCTGGCAGCGCTGGTGGTTAACGCACAACCAGCACTCAATTCCAATGTACAGCAATACACTACCGACAATGGCCTTCCTTCAAACGGAATCAAAGGTTTGCAATGGGATGAGAAAACAGAATTTCTGTGGATGGCCACGGAAGCAGGCATTGTACGGTTCAATGGCGTTGACTTTAAATCATACACCAAGGAGAACATGCCCCAGATCGCATCGGAACGTATGCTGTTCCTGGTACAGAACAATACCGGAAGAATCTATACATCCGATCAGCCCGGTAATATTTTCTTAATTGATAAAAGCAGGCCGGTACTTTGGAAAAGATCAACCTCAGACAATGCCATCAACCCGTATATCAACCAGTATTACCTGGTGGGTGTGTCTGATACTTTTTTTAAAAAAAATGCGGGCATCCTTAAACCTACGGGGTTTTCATCAGGCTTCAGTAAAGTAATACCCATCACCGATACTTCCTGCCTCATCCTTA
>DAOLIP010000155.1:0-6244 GCA_035328475.1 Ferruginibacter sp. | reverse complement strand
CCATCAACACATCTGATGCAAGAGACAAAGAAAACATCAGCGACCTTAATTATGGCCTGAACGAAATCATGAAACTCCGCCCTGTTAGTTTTACCTGGAAAGAAAATCCACAATGGGGTAAAAAGATCGGCTTCATTGCCCAGGAAGTAAAACCCGTATTAAGCGAAGTAGTTCAGGTTGGCACGCTAAAAACCAAGGCCGAAGCAAAGAATGACCAGGGAAATGCATTAAATAAAAACAGTGATAAACTGGGTATCTATTATTCCGATATTATTCCTGTTACCGTTAAAGCCATACAGGAACAACAGTTGCTCATCAACAAGCAGCAAAAAACGATCGACAGCCAGCAAAAAGCAATTGCCGAACTGATGGAAAGGATAAAGAAACTGGAAAACAAATAGATGCCGGGTTACCGGATAATAAATGAAAACTGCCGTTTGCTATATCCCCCAAATAAGGGATATGCCAATAAAAAAAATTGATATAACTTAACATGCAAATCATCACCATAAAACAGTCTTCTATGCTGTTAAAGAAAACCGGGTTGGCCTTTTTGATGCTGATCGCTTTAAAAGGCTATGGCCAGCAATTGGTTCGTGCCAGCAATGTGCAAATGGTTTCCGAAGCCGGAACCAAAGTTGTAATAAACGGCGGCATCACGTTTACAGGAACCAGCAACTGGGTGAACAACGGCGAAACCCATATGTACAAAACCACGGTCTCTTCTCCCGAAGGATGGCTGGATTCAACCACTACCGGGGTGGGTGTGCTGAGTGCAACCACTACCGGCAATGTTTTTTTCAGGGGAACACAACGACAGAGTTTTTATGGGCTCACTAAATTTTACGACCTCACCATCCGCAATACCGCCGGCGATACCCTTCTTTCTTCCTGTGAAGTGAGAAATATTTTAAACCTTGATACCGGGTTTGTTTTTACCCGTTCGGGTTATGGCAACGACAGTCTTTGGGTGTCCAACCCCGCCATCAATGCCATTGCATCAACCAGCAACTTTAGCGTAAGCCGGGTAAACGGAAGACTGAGCCGCTCAGGAAATGTGATCGGCAGTCTGCCCACTTTTTATTTATTTCCCGTTGGCAAAACCGATAGTTTATATGCGCCGGTACGGTTAGAAAAAGGAAATACAAACTTAGCTACCTGGACGGTTGAATATTTCCCAGGCCTCCCCTTCGATTACACCAACGTATTGAGTCCACCCATTGACCATATCAGCCGTAAAGAATACTGGGAGATGACCGGCGTTTCGGTAAGCGATGCAAGCGCCAAGGTAAGTTTATCTTGGAGGGGTTACAGCCAGGTAAGCGGCACTGCCGCCATCAGGGATAGTCTGATCGTTGCCCAGTATATCAATCAGCCGCCATTTAGGTGGGGTTTGCCGGGTGGTTGGGTAACAGGTAATGTAACCGGGGCTGATAGTCTTTTTGGATATGTAAGATCAAACGCTTTTAATGGATTCAGTTATGATGAAAGAAGGTTTACCCTGGGCACAAACAGCAAGTACAACGGTTTACCGGTTAAACTGCTTTACTTCACCGCCATTGCCGATGGCAACCGGGTAAGGCTGAACTGGGAGGCAACCAATGAACAGGAAACACGTACCTATGAAGTGGAGAAATCAACTAACGGAAGTAATTTCTCTTTCATGTCAACAGTTAATTCAAGGCAACTGCCGCAATCGGCTTATGTTGATTATGATCCTGCACCCGTACAGGGATGGAATTATTACCGACTCAAGATCATTGATAAGAGCGGCACGTATTTCTATTCGCCCATCCGCCAGGTTAAGTTCAGCAAAGGCGCCGAAGAATTACGCATATTCCCTAATCCGGCCACTACCGTGCTGAATATTTTGTTGCCATCATCTTACGTTAATAAAGTAACCCTGCAGGTATATGGTGCCGATGGTAAACTCTTCTCATCCATAAAACCGGGTGCAAGCCTGGTGGTGATGAATGTAACGCCGCTTACCGGGGGAAGCTATTTCATCCAGGTGCTTCACAACAACGGTGATAAAGAAACGTACCAGTTTGTAAAACAATAATTTTTTTAAAAGAGAAAACATAAAAAATGAAACGATCAATTTCCTTTATACTGATAACCGGTTTCCTGCTGATGGCAGGCGGTAATGTTGCCGCACAAAATGCAGCGCCGGATGGCAAACCAATGAAAGCCACACTTAAACAAGACAAGGAAATAAGTACAGCGCCGCCTGTTCCAAAACTTCAGACCTCCAACGAACAAACGGCAGCAAAACCCATTGTACCCGGCGGTGAAGTAACACAACCAAAAGACACCCGGGTGCCTTTGAACGATAAAGACAATGCATCGCCTAAAACGCTGAAACGGCCTGTAGTGCAGGAAACGCCACAACCAGCAGCGCCCGCAAAGAAAGCAACACCTGCTAAAGAGCAACAACAGCAATAAGGATCACAGGTCATACACCGGTAAACATCATTTTAAACTTCCTCTGGCAGGAAGTTTTTTTATATTCCCGCTTTATCCGTTCTTATCAACAGCGCTTATACCCGGAACCGGGAATAAAAAAACAAACAAGCGGATGATTTGTGCAAACGTTGATAACTAATCGAAAAGCTCTTACAATCTGTAGAAAAAATTCTGTAACATTACACGAATATTTCCCTAACCACCTTCCCTGATAAAGCAAGAAAAACTCCAATTTCTTCTGGAAGCCGTTTGACCTAACTACATAACTAACTTTCTTTACCATGACTAAATTTTCCCGTTTAGCGTTTGCTGCATGCATCGCAATGGCTGTGCATTTTACGGCTGCTTCCCAATCATTAAGTGTAAACACAACAGGTAACCCTGCCCACGCCAGTTCTATACTGGATGTAGAGAGTACCCTTAAAGGAATGCTCATTCCCCGTATGGATAAAACGCAGAAGAATACTATTGCTGCGCCGGCTAACGGATTGCTGGTCTATCAAACCGGGCCCGACAGCATCGGCTTTCATTATTACGATCTGCCCAACACCCGCTGGGTATTTATCAATGCGAGCGGTTTTGCGGCAGATACCACTGCCTGGAAAATAACCGGCAACAGCAACATAACAGCTACTAATTTTTTAGGTACCTTAAACGACAGCGCATTAACCTTCCGGGTAAAGAATCAAAAATCGGGCAGCATCGACAGCATTAATTTAAACACCAGTTTTGGATATGGAACCTTACGAAACTTAACATATACCGGAGGTCTGAATGGTAAAACAAACAGCGCTTTTGGATACCGGTCAATGGACAGCACCACATCCGGTTTTTACAATAACGCCTTTGGATACAATACGATGTTAAGCAATACCACCGGCTGGGATAATACTGCTTTAGGAAATGAAGCGATGAAGGCCAATAAGACCGGTTCGCAAAACACGGCGGTGGGTGCCGGCACTTTATTTAAAAATACCACGGCATGGTATAATACAGCCCTGGGTGAAGTTGCTTTGTATGAAAACAAAACAACCGATGGTAATACCGCTTTGGGCGGGTATGCATTGGCAAACCATATCACCAATCCCTACAACACTGCGGTGGGTTTTGAAGCATTGCGGTATGATACGTCCGGTTGGCTGAATACAGCGGTGGGCTGGCGCAGTATGTGGCAACGGAAAAAAGGATTTGAGAATACGGCAATGGGCGTAGGAAGTCTGGAAAACGACAGCAGCGGAAACTATAATACCGCCATTGGGCGCTTTGCCGGATTTGGACCCCGCAGCGGAAACTATAATACCTGGATGGGCTTTTCGAGCGGCCATGCGGCAGATACCGCCGATCTGACCGTAAGCATCGGTACCTATTCGGGATACTATAATAAAATGGATTACAACACCGCGGTGGGTGCATACAGTTTAACGTATAGCAGTCAAACCGCTGCCAATAATACACAGGGAGCCGAGAACACCGGGCTGGGATATGGTTCTGGTTATGGGATCAACCTGGGTTCTAAAAATACCGCTGTTGGTTTTCAATCTATGAATGGTGGTGGCAATTATGTGAATGGCAGCAGAAACGTTGCCGTAGGCGACAGCACTCTTTTCTTTTTTGCCAATGGCAATGATAACGTAGCCATGGGATACCGGGCGCTTTCAAATGCTGCAAGCAGTTCGCAAAACGTAGCTATCGGGTCAAGGGCACTAACCAGTTTCGCCGGTGGCTATCCTAATACAGCCATTGGTTATTCCAGTATGGACAGTACCACCACCGGTACGGCAAATACGGCCGTGGGCAGTTATTCTCTTTCTGCCAATAAAACCGGTATCAATAACGTGGCCCTGGGTAATGCGGCCATGTATCAAAGCACCTTGGGCAATAATAATACCGCGGTGGGTAATGATGCCGGAAGGTTGATCAGGGCCAACCAGAACACAGCCATTGGTTCGGCCGCCTTGCGCAATGACTCGACCGGAACGGATAATGTAGCTGTAGGATACACATCTTCATATTCAAGTGATACAGCATCCCGTACCACCGCTGTAGGCAGAGATGCATTGTTCTATAATAAAACAGACGATATGGTTGCTGTTGGATACAGGGCGGGATTCTATTCAGGTTTTACCGGCCCAACCTATTTTTCAAAAGAACATACATCCGTTGGTACAGAAGCCGGGTACAGCAATTTTGCGGGAGATAAGATTACAGCAATTGGTTATAGAGCCTACTATAATTTCGATGGTGCTACCTTATGGGCAAATACTACAGGAAGGAACACAGCAATTGGCGACAGCGCCATGGCACTTACTTATGGCCCATCTAATGTTGTTGTTGGCACCGAGGCATTAAGCAGGGCAAGAAATGCGGGCAGGAATGTTGCAGTAGGCGATAGTTCAATGGGAAATGCATTTCAGGTTTATGATAATGTGGCGCTTGGTTATAAATCATTGGTTAATGCTACCAGGCCATCAACAACTGCAACAGGCAATACTGCCACCGGTGCCTATAGTTTAAACCAGCTAACCTCAGCCATATGGAATACAGCCAATGGTTATTTTGCCCTGGAAAATGATACGACAGGCAGTGAGAATACTGCCATGGGTACTTCGGCCCTCCGCAATAACGCCAACGGAATCAGGAACGTGGGTGTAGGTATAAACAGCGGCTATAATGTTACCAGCAGCAATAACACTTATATAGGCAGTTATGCCGGCGAAGGCGCTGCAGGTTTCAGTACAGGCGGTTCCAATACCGGAGTAGGTTTAAATGTATTGTCGGATATAAGGTCTGGTGCCAATAACACCGGCCTTGGGAGGGACGCTTTATTGAAAGATACCAGCGGAAGCCAGAACGTGGCCATCGGGCAAAATGCCTTGCAGGAAAACCTGGCCAGCGATTATAATACGGCTGTTGGCTATAATTCATTGTTAATGCACAAAAGGGTTGGCTTCACGTATAATACAGCTGTTGGATCTAATTCGCTTGAGCAGGACAGTACCGGCTATCAGAATACAGGGATAGGTACTTCTACATTCCGGAGTAATAAAACCGGTTTCTTAAATACAGGCGTAGGTATCAATGCCGGCTACAATCAAAAAGAATCGTACAATACATTCATAGGTGCCTATTCGGGTGTAGGAGAACGGGCACCCGGAACTAATTTTGCTGCAGATACCGGCAATTACAATTCGGGCCTGGGCGCATATTCTCTGTGGAGGATCGCTAATGGAAGTAATAATGTTGCCATGGGATACAGCGCTTTGTACAGCGATTCGAGCGGTAACCTGAATACAGCAGTGGGTAACGGAGCTTTATACTTAAACACAGGGTCTCACACCAATAATGCTTTTGGCTGGAATGCCTTATATAGTTATGACGGCACCGGCAATGGTTACAACAATGCCTTTGGAGACTGGGCGGGTTTGAACCTTGCCAGCGGCACCCAAAATGTAATGATGGGAAGCTGGGCCATGTATAGCCACACATCGGGTACACAAAACACCGCTTTGGGAAATTATGCAATGGGAAATGGAACAGCCGGTAATAATAATACTGCTGTTGGCGCCACTTCATTATTTAATAACAGCGGCACCGGTAATGTGGGCATCGGGCTAAGCAGCGGAAATAATATAACCACCGGCACTAATAATACCTTTATCGGTACCTTATCTAATTCAAGCAGTGGCACCCTTACCAATGCAACTGCCATCGGGTACAATGCAATTGTTTCACAAAGTAATTCGCTCATTTTAGGCAATACCTCTGTTGATGTTGGTAT
>DAOLIP010000154.1:0-6271 GCA_035328475.1 Ferruginibacter sp. | reverse complement strand
ACAATTCATACACGGTTTTCCTCAATTCATACAAAATAGCGGCCGGGCTAACCGGCAGTTACCGCAAGTGAAAGCAAAAGTTTGTAAATTGAAATACCACTAACCGGATTGAGAATATAAAGCAATAATAAGCGCTCATGCAACTGCCCCAATATACCAGAAAGGACCTGCAGATACTGGCCATGATGATGCCGCTGGTAGTGGTAATGATAAACCTGTTATTGTTTGGAACGAAGTTCTTTACCGAGCCAGCCATACTCGTCGGCTCGGGGCTGATCGTGCTGGTGGTAATGACCGGTGCCTGGTTTCTTTTTACCTGGATCGCCGTAACAGTGCGAAACCGGTTCCCTTCCAGCCAGGATGAGGTGAAAAGACTGTTCATTACGGTGGCCTTCATCGCCACCATACAGGCCTTACTCATCACCCTTTTCTTCCAGGGTTACAACCAGTTTAACCTGTTTGGATATGAAATAAATGCCACCCGTTATTACTGGACGCTGGCCATCGGCTTCATCCTCAATATCATGATCACTATTTTGCACGAAGGGTTTGAGCGCTTTGAGAAATGGAAAGTGACACTCACAGAAACCGAACAATTGAAAACAGCATACGCACAAAGCCAGCTGATGGGATTGCGCAGCCAGGTGAATCCTCATTTTCTATTCAACAGCCTCAACTCCCTCTCCAGCCTGATCAATGAAGATTCTGAAAAGGCAGAAAAGTTCCTGAATGAACTCACCCGTGTTTACCGCTACCTGCTGCGCAGCCCGGATGATAAACTGGTGACGCTTGAAACCGAACTGCAGTTCATCCAGAGTTATTATTACTTATTGAAAGCCCGCTACGGCGATAAGGTGAACCTGCAGGTAGAAGTGAATGAGAGCTGCCGCAATAAATACGTTTCACCTTTTTTACTGCAAACGGTATTTGAATACAGTTTTAATAACAATACCATGCTGAAGGAAAGGCCGCTGAATTTTTTGATAACGGAGGAAGACAACTGCCGCCTTGTAATAAAAAATAACCTGCAGGAAAAACAGGGCAGTATTGCCGTAAGCACGGATGGATTGCGCAACCTGGTGGAGAAATACAAATTGCTTTGCTGCGACGAGCCGGTGCAGATAGAAAAAGCCGATTCGTTCTTTTGCGTGCAGGTGCCTTTATTAACCGAAACGGAAAATAACAACTGATGAAACTGCTGAAGCCAAATAAAGTGGAATGGGCGAGTTTCTTTGTGCTGATGCCTGTGATAGCAGCGGCTACCTGCTTTGTTTTGTTTGGGGCCGGCTGGTACAGGCATGCAAACCTCTGGTTGTATGGGTTCATGTATATGATGACGGTGGGACTGTTACTCTGGTACCTGGATGTATTGCTCACCCGGTATATTCACAATAGTTTTGCGGCTTACCAGGATACCATAAAACGGATCGCTGCACTGGTGGTTAAGCAGGTGCTTATCATCACCACTTCCACTACGCTCATCATCGTTGGTATCATGCAGTTGCCGGTAGCGGATTTTTATCCCAGCAATACCCAGGTATGGCTCAGCATTGTGATCGCATTGGTCATAACCCTTATCGCCATGATCATCTGGGAGGGAGATTATATCTTTCAGCAGTGGAAACAAAGTCTTACCGAAAATGAAAAATATACCCGGCTGAGCCTGCAGGGAGAATTTGATGTACTGAAAAGCCAGGTAAATCCTCATTTTCTTTTTAATTGTTTTAATACCCTGTCGGCATTGATCACCGAGGATAAGCAAAAAGCAGAGATCTTCCTGGATGAACTGAGCAAAGTGTACCGTTACCTGCTGCGTAACAATGAAGACGGGATGAGTACATTAAAAACAGAACTGCAGTTCATCAACAGTTATTTCCAGTTGCTTAAAACCCGCCACGGCGAAGCCATACAGATGCAGGTGGATATAGACAGGCGTTACCATGATTATATGCTGCCTTCCCTCAGCCTGCAGATGCTGGTGGAGAATGCGGTGAAGCACAACGCACTTTCGAAGAACTATCCCCTGCACATTGAAGTGTTTACCACGGTGGGTAATAAACTGGTGGTGAATAACAATATACAGCGGCGGGCACAACAGGCGCCATCGGGCCAGGTGGGATTGAAGAACATTAAAATGAAATACGAGATATTGAACCAACCGGGCTTCCAGGTAATGAACGACGGGAAGAACTTTACCGCCGTTTTGCCGCTGATATGGCAACGGGTGATGGACCGGAACCGGGTGAACTATTCAGAAAATAAAAACCAAGCAATATGAAGATCTTAATCATCGAAGACGAAGAACTGGCAGTAAAGAAACTGCACAAGATGCTCATCAGTATTGATAAGGATATTGAAGTGATCGCCAACCTCGACAGTATTGAGTCATCCGTGGAGTGGCTGGAGAACAACGAAACACCCGACCTGATCATGATGGATATTGAATTGCTGGATGGCCAGAGTTTCGAGATATTCAACCGGGTGAAAGTGATGAGCCCGGTGATCTTCACGACGTCGTATGATGAATATGCACTGAAGGCATTTAAGGTGAACAGTGTGGACTATTTGCTAAAGCCGATACAAAAGGAAGATCTTACGGCCGCACTGGATAAATACAAAAAGATGTTTGTGGCAGCCGCACCGCCACCGATCAATATGGATATGCTGGTGAAGGAACTGCAGCAAAAGCTTCAGCCCAAAGAATTCCGTAAACGTTTCCTGGTCAAGAATGTGCAGAAGCTGGTATCGGTTGAAACGGATGAGATCGCTTATTTCTACAGCGATGGCCGGCTGAATTTCTTTAAGACCTATGATAATAAAAAATACGTGGTGGATTATACCATGGATGAAATGGAAGACATGCTTGACCCGGAAAAGTATTTCCGCATCAGCCGCTCTTTTTATGTTTCCATTGCCAGTGTTGACCAGATCAATGATTATTTCGGCAACCGTCTCATCCTTACGTTAAAACCGGTTGTTGATAAAGAAGCGCTGGTAAGCAGGGAGAAGGTGACGGAGTTTAAGAAGTGGTTGGGGAAGTAGAATAGGATTTGGTGATTTGGTAATTTGATGATTTGGGTGCAGCCTTTAATTTTGAAGAGGCAATTATTTTTGACAAGGCCTTGTTTATTGAACTGCATTTTTCCTGCAGGTGCCTGCAACCTGCATGGCCTTCTGTATTTTTACAAAGTGCCAGCCAATATTCTGTTTCATCAGCTTCCTTCGCAGCAATTTTCAGTTTATGTATAAAATCCTGCCTGCTTTCGGCATTTTGTGCCTCTCTTACATTTGCACCGATGCTTGTGGCGGATCGCAATAATTGTTTTGCAATTACGTACTTGCGATCCTTTTCCAGCAATTCCACGTATTTAATGATATCTAAGCAAAATCAAAGGTTAACTCAACGATCAGGTTCTTTTCTTTATTAGCCTGCATAAAACTAATTTGGTAATTAAGCGATTTGGAAATTAAGATACAGGAGAGTTTCTACAATGTTTAATTTCCCTAAGCAGCGGGATGTATTCCTCATCGCCACATCACCAAATCATCTCATCACCAAATCATTTCACCGGCATCAGCAGCAAAATATTCCCGCCTCCTTTTTCATTCTGCATATCCAGTTCGGCATTGAGGGTGTTTGCGTGCGACTGCATTTCTTCCATGCATTTTAATGTATTGCCATCCGTATTTTTAATAGCGGTGGCGCCTTGCATCTTCAGACAAAGCCTTTCGTGCTGAAGGTCGATATCGATCAATACCTGCCTTGCACCCGAATACTGAACCATGCACCGCAGTGCTGATTTGAAGATGAGGAAGAATCCATGGCGTGACTTCATATCCAGTTTCAGGCTCTTTACTTTTTCATCCACATGCATCTCTATCTCTGCCTCGTGGCGGTTGCGCAGCGCATCAATGAACTCGCTCATGCGCATGAGCGTTTTTTCCATACTGTCATTTGCCGGGTCTATCACCCACAGGATATCATCCATAGCGATCATCATGTCGTTGCTTTTATTGCTGATCTCTTCGATCAGTTCCTTCGCTCTTACAATATCTTTATCCGCTTTCATCCTTGCCATTTCACTCAGCAGGTTTATGTTGCCAAGTGCCGTGTTCACATCGTGGTGCAGGTTGAGTGCGATATCTGTCCGTAGTTTCTGATTCGACTTAAAGCGCAGCAGCCGTTCCCGGTCGGCCAGGTAAAAAATGATAATACAGGTAATGGTAAGCAGGCCATAGAACCACCAGCTTTTCCAAAAGGGCGGCGATATCCTGATGCGGATACTGGTTATCTTTTTACTGGAAACAGCATCGGCATTCTCGGCCCTTATTTTAAAGGTATAGGTTCCTGCGGGCAGGTAGCTGTAAATGGCCTGGTTCAGATCGTTCCCTTTTTTCCAGTCTTTGTCAATGTCTTCCAGCATATAATAATAAACCGGCTTGCTTTCATTAAAATAACTGAGGATGGAGTAGGAGATGGTAAGCGAATTTTCATTGGCCTGCAGGTGAATTTCGTTGAGGCTTAAAAGCGAGTCAACCGACAGGGAATTATTCTGTACCCTGAATTCGGTGATGTTCACTTCGGGCGGCGCCGCGGTGGTTCTAACGTCCATTGGGTTGAACACTACAAAATCGGATGAGCTGCCAAACAGCATCCGCCCGTCGGGTAATTGGTAATCGGCACTGATCTCAAAATTGTCGTTTGCAATCCCGTCGTTGCGGTTATACTGGGTGAAGGTTCCTTTTTGGATATTCATACGGCAGAGGCCGCTTTCCATACCGATCCATAAATAACCTGCCCGGTCTTTCTGCAGGCTTACCACCACTTTGGAAGGAAGCCCGTCGTTGATAGTGAAATGGCGGATAGTATTTGTTTTGGTATTATAAAAATTCAGGCCGGCGCCGGCAATAATGAACAGGCTGTCGTTGTACTCCAGTATGTCGGCACCGTTTACCAGCAGTTTTTTGCTTGCAGGCCCCTGGTCTGTCAGGTGCTCAACAATGCTGTCGTTGGAAGGATCTATTTTATACACGCCGGTCATTTCAGATCCGATCCAGACATATCCTTTACTGTCGGTGGTTATCTTTAAGATCTTGTTATTGGGTATGCTGTTGAGCTTATATAATCCATCTTCAAATTTCTTTGCTCCTTTTGTTGCCGACCATTTATACACCCCCCGTGAATGTGAACCAAACCACAGGTTGCCGAATTTATCCTGCACCACCTGGCGTATGGTCCGGGTTTCGAAAATGGCCGGGTCGTATCTTTTCATCGTATTCTTTGCCTGGTCGTAAAATGCAATAAAGGCGGGCTGGCCTACCAGGCAGATCGTATTGCTGTCTCTCAACGGGATCATTGACCAGGCCGACCAGCCATTCTTTTCAATAATTCCGCTGATATTAAGGTTGATGTTCCGCATGTCTTTATCGTAACGATATAAGCCATCGCCCCAATAACCAACCAGCAGGTCACCATTTTTCAGGTAAATAAACGAAGCCGGGCCACCGCTGCCTTTTTCCTTAGTGACCTTACTCAGGTGGCCAATGCTGGTGAACAATTCTTTGGAAGGATTAAAAACATAAAGGCCATTATTTGACGTGGTAACCCAGAGATTTTGTTCCCGGTCTTCAAAAAGGTTTACGGCGTCATAAGAAATGCTGCGGTCGTTGAGATATCCATTATATACCGGGACGAATTTTTTCTCTTTTTCGTTATACTGTGCAAATACCTGGAGGCCTGTTATCCAGATAGTTCCGTTTTTTTGTTCAAAAATACGTGCAGGTTCATTATATCGCCCGATGGCCTCATTGATCGATCCTTTATCGATCACGGTAACGCCGTTCACCAGGTCAAAACAATAAATACTGCAGCCACCCATCGGCGGCCAGGTCTTGAACCAAAGCCTTCCTTTACTATCAACTTTATAGTTCCCGGTATAAAGCAGATCGCCGAATTTTTCTATGAGGGGCTCTTTGCCTGCATTGTGGTTGCGGTAGCTGAGTTGTTTGGTAGTTCTGTTATAAATGGCAAGCCCCGAGTCGGATGAAAGGATCCAGCGTTTCCCGATCGGATCATCCACAATATCGGTAGGCTTCCAGTCGGGCGGGAATGTAAAAATGTTATAAGCCGGGGAGAATTCATTGCGTACTTTATTGTAGGTAAGAAATTCCCGGAATGTATAGCTGAGCAGTATCCTTCCGTCGCTTCCTTCCACCAGCCTCCTGGCGGCGCCCAGGTTTTTTTCATACATGGTGATAACACCTGCCTTTT
>DAOLIP010000153.1:405-6491 GCA_035328475.1 Ferruginibacter sp. | reverse complement strand
ATTCATTCGCCAACTTCATTAAATATATTCACCTGGATGATTTAAAAAATAAAGAATCTAAGTTTCTTGTTCAAACCAGGACAGTTGACTGGAATTTTGATGACTGTTAAACTTGGCAACAAATTGTACCGTGGTGCTGTTTATAAAAAGTGCAGGCCTGCAAAATCTACCGGGATGTAAATGATGACAGATTCAGAGATATTGTTTTAACAGGTACAATATAAACAGGCGAAGGCGGTCGATCTTTATTCAACAGGCATGCTGAAGAGGCTGTTCACAAAATCTGCTTTATCAAACACCAGCAGGTCTTCTGCTTTTTCACCCACACCAATGAATTTTACCGGTATTTTAAACTGGCTGGCAATGGCAAGCACCACTCCGCCTTTAGCAGTTCCATCTAACTTTGTGATGGTTAATGCCGATACATCGGTGGCTGCGGTGAAATGTTTGGCCTGTTCCAAGGCGTTCTGCCCGGTACTTCCGTCCAATACCAGCATTACTTCATGCGGCGCTTCGGGTATCACTTTCTGGATCACCCGTTTGATCTTGCTTAACTCATCCATCAGGTGAGCTTTATTATGAAGACGGCCTGCAGTGTCAATTAAGATCACATCCACATTCCTGGCCACACCGCTGTTCACGGTATCAAATGCCACGGCAGCAGGATCGCTTCCCATATCTTTTTTAACGATGGGTACCCCTACCCGTTCGCTCCAGATGGTAAGTTGATCAACGGCTGCAGCACGAAAGGTATCTGCCGCCCCCAATAAAACCGATTTACCTGCTTTTGAAAAGTTATGCGCCAGTTTACCAATAGTGGTTGTTTTACCAACCCCGTTCACGCCCACCACTAAAATGATATGGGGTTTATGCCCGGCAGGAAGTTCGTAGTTCTCGTAGCTGCTGTCTTGCGGGGCCGTAACTAAGATATTCTGAATCTCTTCTTTTAAGATACCGTTGAGTTCGGATGTATTGAGGTATTTGTCTTTAGCAACCCTTTTTTCTACCTGTTCAATTATTTTAACCGTGGTTTCCACGCCCACGTCGGCGCTTACCAGGGCGTTCTCCAGGTCGTCCAGCACCTGCTCATCCACGGTACTCTTTCCGGCAATGGCCTTGGTTATTTTGCTGAAGAATCCCTCCCGGGTTTTTTGCATGCCCTGCTGCAGGGTTTCCTGCTGCTGTTTCTTTCCAAAAAGTTTATCGAAGATGCCCATGGTGGAAAATTGATGCTGGATTCTTGATACTGGATACTGGGTGCATCCTGAATATTTAAACACCTTTTACATACTTAAGCTCTATCAAGTATCCAGTATCTAGTATCCAGCATCCAGTATCAAAAAAAGCCATTCTGAAAACCAGAACAGCTTAGTTAACTATTTTTTCATGACGAAAGAATCAGCTCGCCAGGAATTCCTTGATCTTGTCTTTGTGTACGATCGCTTCCTTAAAGGTATAAGCACCTGTTTTAGGGCTGCGTAATGTACGTATCACTTTGGTCCAGTTCTTAGCGTCGGCTGCTGCCTTCTGGTCTTTGGTTTTTATCGCTGTTTTAGCTGCTTTTGCCATAATCTTATGTTTAGTTGTTAACTGGTTAATCCGTTTATACGTATCAACCGGTCAACGGATTAACGTTTATTTGATCTCTTTGTGAACAGTCACTTTTTTCAGGATGGGGTTGAATTTCTTCAGTTCCATACGTTCCGGTGTGTTCTTTTTGTTCTTGGTAGTGATGTAACGGCTGGTTCCCGGCTGACCACTTGTTTTGTGTTCGGTACACTCCATAATCACCTGTACCCTGTTTCCTTTCTTTGCCATTTTATTTGGTTTATTGGTTAATCAGTTAATCCGTTGATACGTGTTAACCAATTAACGGATTAACGTTTAGATTTTTTCTCCTGCTGCACGCAATTGCTTCACCACCGAAAACAAACCATTCTTGTTGATGGTACGGATCGCTTCTGAAGAAACCTTCAGGGTAACCCATTTGTCTTCCTCAGCAAGGAAATAACGCTTGGTCTGCAGGTTAGGTAAAAACCGGCGTTTTGTCTTGATATTTGAGTGAGAAACCTTATTTCCCGTTACCGGTTTCTTTCCGGTCACCTGACATACTCTAGCCATAGTACTAAATTTTGGACGGCAAAGGTAAGGTTTAATATCAATAATCTTGGTTCAAAATGGAAGATTTTTTCCTTTTTTGCAGAATTCTGCCCACAAATAAACCGAAATTGTGAATAAATCTACCTTTACCCCCATGCAATGGCTTAAAAAAGGATTTCAGCTACTCAGTATTACACTTATACCCTTTTCTGCCCGGGCTTCGGCACCAGGGCCGGTGGAACTAAGGCCGGGTATGGTTATAACCAGTTCCTTACAGGTAAAAAAAGGCAGTTACCGGCTTGACGGGCATGATTCGCTGAACAGGCCCCTGATCCGGATCAAGGGAAATAATATAACCGTGGATTTTAATGATGCCCTGCTGCAGGGCAGTAACAACAGATCGCTTCCGAATGAATATTATGGCCTTGCCCTGCTGATAGAGGGAAATAATATCACCCTTAAAAATGCCCGGGTAAGCGGCTATAAAGTGGCGGTGATGGCGAAGGGTTGCAAAAACCTGTTGATAGAGAACTCCGATTTCAGTTATAATTACCGCCAGCAGCTGCAAAGCACCTGGCTCCACGAAGACGTTAGCGACTGGATGAGTTTTCACCACAACGAGAACGACGAATGGCTGCGGTACGGGGCCGGTATCTATTTAAAGGATTGCAATAACTCCATCATTAAAAACAATATCATCACCGGCGGCCAATGCGCCCTGATGATGATGCGCTGCAATGATGGCGAGATAACCGGTAATGATTTTTCTTTCAACTCTGCCATCGGCATCGGCATGTACCGCAGCAGCCGGAATAATATCCTGCACAACAAACTTGATTTTAATGTGCGTGGACACAATGAAGGATTTTATAACCGTGGACAAGACAGCGCCGGCATCCTTGTATTTGAACAGTGTAACGAAAATGTATTTGCATACAACAGCGTAACCCATAGCGGCGATGGCTTTTTCTTATGGGCGGGACAAACAACGATGGATACCGGCGAAGGGGGCTGCAACGATAACTATGTTTATAAAAATGATTTCAGCTATGCCCCTACCAATGGAGTGGAGATAACATTCAGTAAAAGCCATATCATCGATAACATCATTAACGGATGCGATCATGGGGTTTGGGGCGGGTACAGCTGGGAAACCTCCATCAACGGGAACAGGTTTGAAAAGAACAGGATCGGTATTGCTATTGAGCACGGGCAGAACATCGGCATCAGCAACAACCGTTTCGAAAGCAATAAGGTTGCTGCCATAAAACTCTGGGCAAGAAAAACACAGCCTTCCGGCTGGGGGTACGCCAATAAAAAAGATACCCGCAGCATGAACTACAGTTTTTGGGGAAACAGTTTTAAAGATGAGAATATTGCCTACGATCTTGCCCTCACCCGTAACCTTACGTTGTCGAAGAGTACATATGAAAATGTAAAAATCCCGGTTAAAAAAGACAGCTCTGTAGAAGCAATGCGTATAGACCCCGATGATCTTACCGATACAACGGCCATCATTCCCGGAATAATCAATACCTGGAAACAAAATACTATCCCCGTTACCACATTTCCGAAAGGCCGAAACCAGATCCGCATCACCGAATGGGGGCCTTATCCCTATGATCGTCCTTATCCATATATTTTCTTAAAAAAGATCGACAGCAATGATGTTTATCACTTTGATATATTAGGCCCGGCAAAAGGCAACTGGTCGGTTTCAAAGACCAACGATCTACGGCACATCACCAGCATGGAAGGAACATTTCCGGCAGAGATCAAGGCACAGAAGATCGGTGCCGATGTGCAGCTTCAGTTGCAATACAGCGGCGAAACCTTTACCGGACGTTTTGGTGCCGAACAACCGGCAGGAACGTATATCTTCTCCTTCCGGGATTTTCAGCCGGATATTAACTGGACAGTGAACTGGTACAAATGGGATGCGGCACACGATCCCAATAAAAACTACGAGCAGTTCAGATCAGTTTATACTGATACGCCTGTAAAAACAGAGCAGGTGAAAAAAGTGGATTATACCTGGTGGGGCGCTATCGGAAAAAATTTACCGGCAGATTCTTTTTCCATTGTTGCCACCGGAACCGTGGAAGTTGAAAAAGGATCGTATCAACTAAGCGTAACCGCCGACGACCTCGTAAAAGTTTTTGTGGATGGTAAATTAATGATCGACTTTTGGGACGTATCTAAATATAAATATGACGAAGACACCCATCACAATGCCACGATAGCATTAAACGGAAAGCACAACATAAGAATTGAACAGGTGGAAAATTCCGGCTATGCAACCCTTATCTTTAAACTAATTCCCCTTAATAAATAAAATATGACAACACACTCAGTAACCACCACCTTCAACCAGCACATGTCTTTTACTGCTGACATCGACGGACATAAAGTAACCATGGACGATCCTACCGATGAGATCAGCGACAACAGCGGACCCAGTCCCAAACGAATGATGCTGGCCTCCCTGGCAGGATGCACCGGCATCGACATTGTTTCGATATTGAATAAAATGAAAGTAGAGTTCAGCCACTTCACTATTAACGTGCATGCAGCCCTTACCAACGAACATCCGAAAATCTACAACCTGGTAAAGGTCACCTACAAAATAAAACTGGCAGAAGAAGACAAACCAAAAATGATAAAAGCCGTAAACCTGTCAACAGAAAAATACTGCGGGGTTTTTGCTATGTTCAGGTCCTTTGCAAAAATGGATACAGAAATTGATTACCTGTAATTTTCATTGCCGGCATTTTTTGGTTTGCGGTATTGCCGTTGTATCCGCATCATCTGCAATACCACCGCCAACAATATCAGCGCCACCCCGATATAGAATTCCCGGTGCAGGTTCTCATTTTCTTTGAAGAAGAGAAAGGCCAGGATAATTCCATACACCGGCTCCAGGTTATACGTAAGGTTTGCGGTGAAGGCAGAAATTTTCTTCAATGCATTTAACTGCAGATCAAAACTCAATACCGTACATAGCCAGGCCAGTACCAGCAGCCAAAGCCAGTCGGTGGTTGTAGGCATATAATACGTTGCGGGGAATTGTACCAGATACAGCGGCACTAAAAAGGTTAAAGCGATCAGTCCGCCGCCCAACTCATACAGGGTAAGGATCTTTGGCGAATGCACAATGAGCAGCCGTTTATTAAAAATGGGGAACAGGGCGCTGCCCATGGCAGATATGATCCCAAAGATTACCCCCATCTTATACTGCGGGTGAAAATCGAAAATGATATAGATACCCGCAATGGCCATAAGTCCCAGCAGCACTTCGGTCAGTGACAGCTTTCTTTTTAAAATGAATGGCTCAAAAAAAGCCGTAAAGAAGCCCGTTGCACTGAAACAAACCAGCGCCACGGAAACATTGGCATACTTCACACTGCCGTAAAAAGCAACCCAGTGTATGGCTACGATCACACCCACACCGAATATCTTCCCCATCTCCTTAAACGATATCCCTTTCAGTTCTTTTTTAAAATATAAAATGGCTCCCAGGGTTACAACCGTAATAAAGAGCCTGAACCATACCAGCAATCCCTCGTTCAATGTTATGAGTTTGCCCAGTATGGCAGTAAATCCTGCAAGGAAAACAGCAACATGAAGTTGGAACAGGGCCTTTTTCATGGAGACAAAGATACCCCTATCTCCGCCAGTTGGCGGAGTAAATGGGGAAGAAACCTCACCCCAACCCCTCTCATCCTGAGCGAAGCCGAAGGAAGGAGAGGGCACCCGAAGACCTAAACGAAGATCATGTTCTGCAAAAAAAAATACGGCTTGAATTATTGATGAATATAGAACCGATGATGATGTGGAAGATAAAACGCCTGTACCTGTTTGAAGCACCGCCTCCTCTCTTTTGGAGAGGAGGATGGGTGGTGAAAAACCTCACCCCAACCCCTCTCATCCCGAGCGAAGCCGAAGGAAGGAGAGGGCACCCGAAGACCTAAACGAAGATCATGTTC
>DAOLIP010000153.1:0-305 GCA_035328475.1 Ferruginibacter sp. | reverse complement strand
CTGTACCTGTTTGAAGCACCGCCTCCTCTCTTTTGGAGAGGAGGATGGGTGGTGAGGTAAAAACCCCAAACATCTTTATATTTGCCAACCTATAACTAAAATATACTATGAGCTTTAAACGTATCAACAACATTACCGGATGGGTCATCTGCATCATTGCATGTTCTGTATATATCATGACCATGGAAGCCACCGGCAGTCTTTGGGACTGTGGTGAATTTGCGTCCAGCGCCTATAAATTACAGATACCTCACCCGCCCGGAGCCCCTTTATTTGTGTTGATCGGCCGTTTGTTCATGGCGCCA
>DAOLIP010000152.1:0-6498 GCA_035328475.1 Ferruginibacter sp. | reverse complement strand
TTCATGAACATCTTGTTCATACCGGGCATGCTTTTATGATATACCACCTGTACCCAGGGCTTCCCTACATTTTCCTTCCATTGCTTTTCCATTTCTTCTTTGGAAGCGGTGGTTGCAGTTCTTGGCATGTAATAAGACCCGTCTTCACTGAACTGTGAGTTCAGGTAGCTAAGAATGCTGTCTTGCTTGGGAGTGTATTGTTGTGCAGCATCATGCAGGTTCAATGCTCCCCAGGTGAGGAACTGCCATGCAAAAAGGATGAGGCCGCCAACAACAGCGCCGATGATCATTTTTTTCATACTCGTTGATTTGGTTTAGACGAACAAAATAAAAAAGATAATCGGCATTTAAAATAGGGTAGGCATAAAATCTTACTCCCCGTTCCGGGTAAAATGAACAGGGGGTAAGATTTACAATTGGATCATTAATGAATGATCTTATTCTGCCGGTCGATATACATCACTTTACTGTCTTTCATCACACGGGCTTCGCCGTTCTCAAAATTGGCGGTGAAGTCATACGCAGGCTTGATCACCCATTCACCTTTCATATCTATGAATCCCCAGTATCCTTTGGCATTGGCAGCCGGTGCCAGTCCTTCGCTAAAGCCACGGGCATTGCTGAACTGGAATGGGATCACTGTTTCGCCGGATGTATTAATGAAGCCATACAACCCATTTTTGGCAACTGTAGCCAATCCGTCTTTAAAACCATACGCATCTTCGTAAATGGCTTCGGTGACCTGCCTGCCGGTGCTGTCGAAGTACATCCATTTTGTATCCATCCGAACGGCGGTGTAGCCTTCATTAAAGGTGAGCCCTTCATCATACTGAGGTTTTATAACTTCCAAGCCTGCTTTGTTCACATAACCCGTCTTTCCGTTCTTCTTAACCTTGGAAAGACCACAGATGCAGTTGTCAACAGACTCGTAGTTCTTCTCCCATTTTTGTGCATAGCTGTTCAGTACCGGGAATAACAGGAACAGCAGCAGTATCTTTTTCATAAAATGTTATTTAGATTGAAAAAAACCTGCTACAACTTAGTTAGTTGCACCTGCAAAAAGAATGACGGGGATAGGGGGAAAATATGATTTAGATTTCCTTTCCGGCAGCTACCGGAAACAGGAATAGTAAAGAGAAACAACCGGCTGCCGGAGCAACCAAAATACTGAGAGCAGGAAGATGAGTTTATTTCATGACCTCATCGGTTTCAATATCGCCTTTTTCATCCCTGGGCTTTGGGTAATCATCCTTGATCTGCTTTTCCAGCTCTTTTTCATCTTTCTGGTTACGTGCCACCAGGAATACCACCAGGATAACAGCAAGGACGCCAAAAACGATCAGTACAGGCCAGTTCATAGATTAAGTTTTAAGTAAAGCTAATAAAGCTTTTTGTTGCTCTGTGTTAAGTTTTCCGGGTATGAACCTTTACAGGCTGTATGGGTAAATTGTATTTTTGCAATTCGAAGAAAAGAGTATGCCTGTACAAAAACTAAAACCAACCAGTATTGAAGAGTACATCTGTGCAGCCCCTCCCGGTGTACAGGAAAGCTTATGGAAACTGCACGAATGCATTCTTAAGGCAGCTCCCGGTGCCAAAGAAGGACTTAAGTGGCGGATGCCGGCTTATTCGTACCAGAAGATACTGGTTACATTCGCCGTATTCAAACATCATATCGGGTTTTATCCCATGGCCACAGCAATCAAAGCCTTTTCCAAAGACCTGGCGAACTATAAAACGGCTGAGGGATCGGTGCAGTTCCCGCTGGATAAACCATTGCCCTTGCCCCTGGTCACTAAAATGGTAAAGTTCCGGGTGAAGGAAAGTAAGGAGGGAAGTATAAAATGGCGTTCCTGATAATGTATTGCATCACTCGCCCCGGTCTCCAGACCGGGATGCCCTGGTCAAAGGTCTCTGACCTTTCCCGCAATTATTTATTCAGATCAAAATGCAGGTAACCTTCCTCCGCCCGCATCTTGCCTCTTTCAACATAAAAATTGCGGTCGGGCACTGCCGATGTTCCGAGTCCATCCACATACCGGTTGCACATGCAGAACATGGCTGATATCAGTACCGTATCGTGTATCTCTTTATCGGTAGCACCGTATTTTCTTGCATCATCGATCTGCGCCTGTGTAACATACTTGCCGCCTTTCTGTACACTGGCTGCAATCGTAAGCAGGCATTTCATTTTATCAGAAATAGGCATGGAGGCATAATCTGCTTTGATGGCATCAATGAAATGCATATCGCATTGCAGGTAGTATTGCGCAATGCCGCCATGGGCATTCTGGCAAAAGAAACAATCGTTCAGATGCGAAACATAGGTGGCGATCAGTTCCCTTTCGCCCCGGGAAAGTGTATTGTTATCGCTGCGCAACAGTATTTCTGCCAGTTCATTGATAGGATTGGCTGTTGCCGGACTGAAAGCCATTAAACCCCGGATGCCGTGCAGTTGTTCGGGTACATTGATGTATGCCATAAGATTATTTTTATTGAATGAATTGTTTTTGTTGAGCTCAGCTTGTCATTCCGATGCAGGAGGAATATGCAGATAAATGTACTTAAGCTGAACATTTGTACATTGCCCGGCAGATCCTTCGCTATTACTCAGGATGACAAAACCTGTTTTTCTTTCACCATTACACAGGCAAGAAAACCCAACAGGAATACAAAAGAAAATATAGTAAGCGCATTGCCATAACCGCCCAGGCTGTTCACCAGCCAGCCAACAAAGAAAACAGCAGATGCAGTAAATATCCTGCCGATATTAAAACAAAATCCCGTTGCCGCCGAACGGATGCTGACAGGGAAGAGTGCAGGGATGTACGCATTGAGCACGCCCTGGCTGATGCCAAAGAAAAGTGCGATCAGCGCCATCTCTACATAACTGAGTATGGTAAGCGATGGGTTGAAATTAAAAAGCAGCACGCTGCATAAGAAGCAGGCGCCAAAACAAATGAGCATCGCTTTCTTCATCCCCAGTAAATTGCCAACCCAGCCCGATATGAACCCACCGCTCAACCCGCCAATGGCAAACAGCATCATACTGATGCCCCGTTCTTTTTGCCCATCGGAATGATGAACTATTGTCTGCACCCAGGTTGGCAGCCATAGAAAAATGGCCCACAAACCAATGAGCATGGTTCCGTAAATGATGCTGCCATACCAGAGATTGTAGGTATTGTCTTTGGAAAAAATGGGCGCCTTGTCTTTCCTACTGCTCTTGTTTTCTTTCCATTGTTCACTTTCTTTTATTACATACTGCGAAAGAACAGCCATTAGCAGGGGAACGATACCAACGAGAAAACCGCTTCGCCAGTTGGTAAAATTATACGTGATGAGCCCGGCTGAAAATATACCCACCGGGATGGTGATGGATAAAATACCCAGGGCGATATTCCGTTTAAGGTCTGCCCATTCTTCGGCAATTAAAATGGTAGTGGTAACCAACACTCCGCCCACACCAAAGCCGGTGAAAAAGCGAAGCAGCACAATGAGCAGCCAGTTGCCGGCAAATGCAGTACACATGGTGAACAGGCCGATGCAGGCCAGCGACAACTGTACGGCCTTCTTTCTTCCAAAAACATCACATAAGTACCCAAGGAGTAAACCACCGGCCGTCATACCAAACAGGAATACCGCGTTGATGACAGCGCTTACCTCTTCCATCTTCTGTTTATCCGTTTCACCGATGATGTCTTTTACCACATCCGGTAAATAGGATGCCATAAGGGTGGAGCTAATGCCGCCGAAAACGCTGCCGATAAAACAAATGCTGAACAATAAATAAAGATAACCCGCTGAATATTTCTTCATTTTTACCTTTTGACTTTTCAACCCTTCAACAATTTTCAACCCTCAACCTCTTCCTACTTCTTCAAATGATCATATCCCTGCTCCGGACGATAATATCCTCTTTCTTTTAACCGAAGGGCCATGCTGTTATAATACTCCGGATCGGCGGGTGCAATGGTAGCCAGTCCATCCACGTAGCGGTTATAAAAACAAAACATAGCTGCTATCATCACTGTGTCGTGCAATTCCATTTCGGTGGCGCCTGCCGCTTTTGCATTGTCAATTGCCTGTTGCGTAACCGCCTTGCCGCTTTGCTGTACCTGCGATGCGATCACAAGTAATGCCTTCATCTTATCACTGAGCGGCGCTGCTGCAATATCTTTTTTCATGATCTCGGCCGTTTCTGTTTCACCCAGGTATGCATTGGCTGCTGCTGTGTGTGAAGTACTGCAGTAAACACATTCGTTTCGGTGAGAGACAATGGTGGCGATCAGTTCCCGTTCTGCTTCACTTAAAGTAGATGGCCCACGCAACAGGATCTGTGTAAGTATACGCAGGGGTTCACCTGTATCCTGCCGGTATTCCAGCAAACCCGTTACGCCGGGCAGGTGTTCTTCTAAAGAGATATAAGGCATGGTGGTTTTTGGATGATGATATTAAAGGAACGATTTTTTAAGGTACCTGCAAAAGACATTTTAAAGCCTGGCCTGCACGCTGTGAAAAACTTTTTTGCATTCTGCAGCAGGCTCTTTGTATCTTATCCTCTTTCAAAAACAATTGATCATGCCCACACGCCTGTTCCTTTCTGCAGCAACCATTTCACTCATTGTATTACTGGCTTTTCGCTTCAGTGATAAACAAAAAGCCGTTGCGTTTAACCTGGCCGAATACAAAGCAAAAAAAGCGATCAGCTGCAAACCCGACTGGAACGAGTTGAAAGCATGGATCGAAGAGACCGATATTCCGCCTATTCCGGGTGCCGGCAAACACAAATGGAAGATATCAACCGGCAACGACAGCGCCCAGTTCTATTTTAACCAGGGCATCAACATGTACTACAGCTTTCACATCATCGAATCCATGGCATCTTTCAAAAAAGCGGCAAGGTTCGATCCCGGTTGCGCCATGCTTTACTGGGCACAGGCATTGGGCTACGGCCCCAACATCAACGATTTCGGTTACCGGGCATCACCCGATGCTATGGCGGCTTTGAACAAAGCGAAAGAATTATCCGGCAAGGCATCGGCATTTGAAAAAGCATTGATCAATGCCATGTCGGTACGTTATACCAGCGACTCAACAGATGTAACCCGGGCGCAACTGAACCAGGCCTATACCGGCCAGATGAAAGAGCTGTACAAAAAATTCATTTCATTACCCGATGCACAGGCGCTTTATGCCGATGCCATGATGCTGCAACATCCCTGGGATCTTTGGAATACCAATGGCACGCCTAAAGCATGGACGCCATTGATTCGAACCGTGCTGGAAAAACTGATCGCTGAATTTCCCGATCATCCCGGCGGCAATCATTATTATATACACGTGATGGAACCTTCGCCCTATGCATCGCTGGCCCTGCCAAGCGCCAACAGGCTGGGCATCACCAACCCCGGACTTTCGCACGTGGTACACATGCCTTCGCATATTTACCTGCGCACAGGTAATTATAAGAAAGGAGTGGAGGTAAATGTGAATGCGGTGAACAGTTACCAACGATCGTTGCCGATGTATACACCCGTTGCCGGCGCCGATTTTTTGTATGTGATCCACAACCTGCACATGAAAACGAATAATGCCATGATGATGGGCAACTATGCCATTGCTGAAGCAGCAGCCACCGAAACAAAGAACAGCATCCCACCCGATTACTTAACCATTCCGGCACCCATGGGCAGTGTTGTGCAATACATCAACGCCACACCGATGATGGTGCAGATCCGTTTTGCAAAATGGGATGAACTGCTGCAGGCAAAACAACCCGACGCATCGCAGGTATATGCAAACCTGCTTTATCATTTCGGCAGGGGAATGGCCTTCTCTGCCAAACAGGAGTTTGATAAGGCAGGCAATGAACTGGATAAGTTGAGGGAATGGATGAAAGACAGTTCACTCCAGGTTCCTTTTGCACCTTTCTCCGAGGCGATAGAAGGAGCGAAAGTGGCCGAACAGCTTTTATTGGGCGCCATTCACCTCGACCGTAAATTATATGCAGGAGCCATCCGCCATTTTAAACAGGCCGACTCCATCGAAGCAAACATGGTTTACAACGAACCCCGTGACTGGTTACTTAGCCCCAAACATTATTTAGGTACCGCTTACCTGCAAAGCGGCGATGCGGCCAACGCAGAAAGAATCTTTAGAAAAGACCTGCTGGTAAATAACGAGAATGGCTGGGCATTGTTTGGATTAAACAAAGCCTTGCTGGCGCAGAAGAAAAATGCAGAGGCATTGCGGGTGCAGGCAAGATTTAAGAATGCATTTGCGAAGGCGGATGTGAAGCTGGGTTCGGCGTTGTATTGATAAGAAAATTATGTAGCCAACAGTTTGTTCTTATTTCATCATGATGGAGTTTATGTTCCTCGTCCCGGTCTCCGACCGGGATGCTCTGGTTAAAAGTCTCTGACTTTATGATCTCCCTATCTCTTCCCCAACAATTCCCTACTTTTGAAACGGAACAAAATAATACTGCATCGCATT
>DAOLIP010000151.1:0-6503 GCA_035328475.1 Ferruginibacter sp. | reverse complement strand
AGCTATAACAGCGCCTTGGGTGATTTTGCCATGTATTATAATTCGTCAGGCAATTACAATACTGCAGTTGGCAGTAATGCATTATTAAGCACTACCACATCGTGGTATAATACTGCAATTGGGTATAATGCAGGCGACTCGTATGATATGGGATATAACAATACCATACTGGGTGCCAATTGCGATATTAATGCCAGTGGATTATTCAACTGCATAGCCATTGGGCAGGCCGTTACGTCTACCGCCAGCAGCCAGGCAAGAATTGGGAATGCTGCTACCTCATCGATCGGCGGTTATGCCAACTGGACAAATATCAGTGACGGCCGGTTTAAAAAAGATATCAAAGAAGACGTAAAAGGAATTGAGTTTATCATGAACCTGCGGCCGGTCACTTATCATTTGGATGTTGCAGGCCTTAGTACTGCATTGGATGAAGGACGTGGGAAAGAACTGGATAAATATTCAAAACAGGCGATATCAGAAAAGGAGAAATTGATCTACTCAGGATTTGTGGCGCAGGAAGTGGAAAAAGCGGCGAAGCTATCGGGTTATGATTTCAGCGGAGTAGATAAACCAAAGAATGAAAAGGATCTTTATGGATTGCGTTATGCTGAGTTTGTGGTGCCGCTGGTAAAAGCCGTGCAGGAGCAACAGCAAATGATCGATGAGCTGAAAAAACAAAATGCAGAATTAAGAACAGTGCTGGGCGAATTAAAGAAAGTGATCGGGAAGTAAAAACTTACCCGGTTATTTTTTCCAGTACGGCAAGTATCCGTTTCTCTGTTTCTTCTTCACTTAATTTCTGCGGAACGAATGTAGACCCGATCACTTTTTCATAGAGTTCGATATATCTTTTTGAAATGGTTTCCACCCATTCGTCGCTCATGGCCGGAACGGTTTGCCCTTCCTTGCCCATGAAATCATTTTCGATCAGCCATTCACGCACAAACTCTTTGCTCAGTTGTTTTTGCCTTTCCCCCTTTTCTTGTCTTTCTTCAAAACCTTCTGCATAAAAGTACCGGGATGAATCGGGAGTATGTATCTCATCCATTAAAATGATGTCATTACCGATCCTGCCAAACTCATATTTTGTATCCACTAAGATCAATCCCTGTTTGGCGGCGATCTCTTTACCCCGTTCAAACAATTTCAATGCATATTGCGAAAGATCATTCCATTCCTTTTCGGTTGCCAGTCCCTTTTCAATTATTTGTGCAGGCGATATGTCTTCATCATGTCCTTCAGCCGCCTTGGTACTGGGCGTAATGATGGGGGCGGGGAAGTAGTCATTCTCCTTCATGCCGCCGGGCATATTGGCGCCGCATAATTCTCTTTTTCCCGATGCGTATGTTCGCCAGGCATGACCGGTAAGGTTACCCCGGATCACCATTTCTATCTTAAAGGGCTCACACTTGCGGCCAATACTTACGTTAGGCGCCGGCACTTCCACCAGCCAGTTGGGGCAAATATCGGCGGTGGCCTTCAGCATATGGGCGGCTATCTGGGTAAGTACCTGCCCCTTAAAAGGGATGGGCCGGGGCAGGATCACATCAAAGGCCGATATGCGGTCGCTGGCCAGCATTACCAGCCAGGTATCGGAAATAGTGTAAACATCTCTTACTTTTCCTTTATAAAAATTTGTCTGCCGGGGGAAATTGAAATATGCCATACGGCTAAATTAATCATGGCAGCGTTAATCCAGCGTTTTAGAAGGCCTTAGATTTCAACAGAATGGGTAAAAAATTAAATTTTCAGTTAAAAATAACAATGCTTAATTTGCTTTATATTTAAAACCAAAAAACGAGATATGAGAAAAGTTACAAGTTATTTGGTTACCATTCTATTGGCCAATATTTTAACGATTGCCGCCTATGCACAGAATGTAACCATCAACGGAAATGTCAGGAACAGCATTACAAAAGAAGCTTCGGGCGCTGTTTCTGTTATGGTAAAGGGGGGGGAAACGGGTACGTTTACAGACGATAAAGGAAATTTTAAAATCACAGTTAAGAGCCTGCCGGTTACCCTGCTGGTTTCTTCAGTAGGATATGATCTGCAGGAAGTGACGGTATCCAGCACCACCAAGACCGTTCAGGTTGAATTTGTGCCCAGTAATGCCCTCGGACAGGAAGTTGTTGTGGCAGCAAACAGGGTTCCGCAACGGATCATGGAGTCGCCGGTATCTATCGAAAGGATAAGTGCAGCCAATATCCGCAACTCTCCGGTATCAAATTATTATGACGTGGTTACCACCCTCAAAGGAGTGGACATTACCACTTCTTCTCTTACTTTCAAAACACCAACCACCCGTGGTTTCAACTCAAGTGGTAATACACGGTTTAACCAGTTGGTAGACGGAATGGATAACCAGGCACCGGGTCTTAACTTCTCGGTTGCTTCCATCATCGGTTTAAGCGAACTGGATGTTGACAATATCGAATTACTTTCTGGAGCCTCTTCTGCATTATATGGCCCGGGCGGTATGAACGGTACCTTACTGATGACCAGCAAGAATCCTTTCAAATACCAGGGCTTATCTTTCCTGGTAAAAGAAGGATTGATGCATGTGGGAGCATACAGGCAGAGAGATCCGGGCGCTTACCATAACTGGAATCTTCGCTGGGGCAAAAAAGTTTCAGAGAAATTTGCCTTTAAGATCAATGCAGAACTGATACAGGCCCGAGACTGGCTGGGTGTTGATAACCGTAACTACAGCCGATCCGGAACAACCGGCGCTGTAATTGCAGGCGACCGCAAAACAGATCCTAACTACGATGGTATAAATGTATATGGAGATGAAACAACCGTTGATATGCGTGCCTTCTTCTCACAGATCGCTGCAAGTTTACCGGGCGCTGCGAATTTTATTGCTGCAAACGGGTTGCTTACTACTCCGCAAAACGTTTCCCGTACCGGGTATACAGAAAAAGAACTGATAAACCCAAATACGGTTAACTTTAAACTGGCTGGTTCTGTTCACTATAAGATCAATTCAAATACCGAAGCTGTTTTGGCAGCCTACTGGGGTACGGGTAATACGATCTATACCGGCAGCGACCGCTATTCACTGAAAGATTTTAAAATGGGCCAGTACAAACTGGAGATCAATAATAAGAACTGGTCGCTGCGGGCTTATACCACCCAGGAAAATGCCGGTGAGTCTTACAACCTGACCGCCACCACCCGCTTGTTCAATGAATCGTGGAAGCGTTCTGTTACTACTGATGCAGCCGGAAACCCCACACCATTGCCAACCGACTGGTACATACAATATACTTACCAGTACCTGAGCAACCGTATGAATGGTATGACCGCCTATGATGCTCACCAGGCATCAAGAACTTTTGCCGACCAGGGAAGACCGGCTGCAGGTTCTGCTGCTTTCAAAACTTCGTATGATGCCATCCGCAAAAAACCAATCTCTCAAAACGGAGGTTTGCTTCTGGATGAGTCTGACCTGTATGCCGTAGACGTTAACTATAACCTTACTCATGTTACCAAGAGTTTTGCCGACATCCTGGTAGGAGCAAACTATAAAAAATATATCCTGAATTCAAAGGGAACCTTATTTGCCGATTCAACCGGGCCTAAGGGGTTGGCACAATACGGAGCATATATCCAGGCTAGCCGTCAGATCATCGACCGCCTGAACGTTACCCTTTCGGGCCGGTATGATAAAGCTGATAACTTTAAAGGACGTTTCACACCAAGGGTTACCGTACTCTTCAAGGTGATGAAGGATAATAACATCCGTTTGTCATTCCAAACAGCTTACCGTTTTCCAAGCAACCAGCAGCAATACATCAACCTGCAGGTGGGCAGCACCCGCCTGATCGGCAGCAACCCTGGTTTTGCAACGCTGTACGGATTCCCCGGCAACCCGTTGTATACTTTTACAACCATTCCGGGAACAACTACTGCCACAAATTTCAAAGCTTTCAATCCTCCGGCAGTAAAACCGGAATCAGTGAATTCTTTTGAACTTGGTTACAAAGGTTTAATGCTGAACAGCCGGTTACTGGTAGATGTATATGGGTATTATGGGCAATACCAGGACTTCCTTGGCAGGGTGAATACCATACAAACCACTACCGGAAATGCTGCGGATACAACCAATGCAAGCAAAAGAAGGAATATATCTGTAGTGGTTAATTCTCCTGATAAAGTGAAGACCTATGGCTTTGGACTGGGTCTTGATTACAGGCTGCCACGCAACTTTGTAGTAAGCGCTAACCTGTCTTCTGATAATTTGACCGATGTGCCAACAGATTTTGTAGCTTATTTCAACGCACCTAAATATAAAACAAACCTGAGCTTAAGCAACACCGGATTTGGTCCCGGAAAAAAACTGGGTTTCAGTGTTGCCTACAGGTGGCAGGACGGATTTTTCTACCAGGGTGATTTTGCAAACGGCAACCTGCCCGCTGTACACAACCTGGATGCACAGATCAGCCTGAAGATACCAAAGGCAAACAAGTCGATCATAAAACTGGGTGCAACCAACCTGCTGAACCAGTATTATTATAATGCGATTGGTAACTCACAGATCGGTGGCTTATACTATGTAAGCTTTGGATACAACATTTATTAATCCACCCGGTAACTAACATTTAAAATTTAAAAATGACTATAATGAAAACAATGATCTATAAATTCAGGGCTTACTACCTGGTGATCTTAGCCGGCTTGTTTTTAACTGTTTCCTGTAATAAAGACCTGGAGAAACTGGCACCCATTCCTACACCGGTTTATCCAACCGGTAACGGCGTGGCAGCAACTTTAGCAGCCACGGCTACTGACAGTTTGTTCAGCAGGATCGTTATCAAATCCGGGATGTCTACCATTTTAAACGACAATACCAAATCATTCACGGTATTTGTACCCGATAATAATGCCATGATCCTTTCCCTGGGTGGAACCCTTGCAAATGCCAATGCAGCGATCGCCTCTTTCTCTGCAGCTACCTGTGCAGGTATTGTAAGCTATAATACCGTCGGGCAAAAATTCCCTGCAGCTTCTATCGGCAATGGATTTCCGAATTACCCGTTGCCTACCCAGATCATACTGGATCCAACACAGCCTTTTGTAAGAATGAACACATTCCCGGTTAGGGGCGCTACCTATTCTTATGTAAATAATATTCCGCTTACAGGGGTCGACCAGGCCGTAAGCAACGGACTTATTCATCATACCGGTGCATTGGTTGCTCCTCCTTCGGCCACATTAAAAACAATGATCGCCGGCGAAGCAACCTTATCTTATTTTCGTGCAGCCGTAGCCCGTGCCGACAGCGGCGCCGTTGGCCTCTCAAGATTTGATTCTTTACTAAACTATGGTGTTACCAACATGACCGTGCTGGCGCCAAACGATGCAGCTTTCCAGACCCTGATCTTCGGATTGGTTTATTCACAGGTACTGGCTGCAACCGGCAATACCACCATTGCAACCACACAGGCAAATGCTGCAGTGGCATTAGGCCCTGCATTTTTCTCAACACCAGCTTTTTATGGTGCAGTTCCGGCTTCTACGGTAAAAGGAATTGTGGCTTATCACCTGCTGGCTTCTTTAACAAGCAGCACCACCACACCATACCAGCCAAACATCCGCGTATTCTCTGTTAATATTCCTTCAACACCGGGCTTCTTTGTAAAAACACTGGTTAACGGAAGCCTCGCTGTTCACCCGGGCGTAATGGCCCAGGCAACCTATACAGGGCCGGTAGCCACTTCGGTGAATTTCTCCAGCTATGGAACCTTCCCCCCGGGAGGCGCTCCATTCAGTTATGTAGCCAACAGTGTTACCCTGGATAAACATGCCGTGAACGGGGTTTATCACATCATCAACAAAGTATTGCTGCCGCAATAATATAATTTCGTTTTTAATAAATGGGCTTCTGATCTCAGAAGCCCATTTGTTTTTATTTTTGTTAGGAAAACAGGGTACGCTGCTGGCAGAAAAAAGTCACAGAATGATATCCTGCTCTATAACTTTAATGACAGCCTGGTATATGAGCGGAACAAAAAAGATCAGCAGATCATCCGGTTTAATTCTTTTTCTTTTTTTGAGTTTAGGCAATACCCTTGCCCAGCAAACTGCCGGTGCAGGCAGCAAATCAGAAGAAGCGGCACAGGAAAAAAGAATGATTGATTACCTGGATAAACTTAGAATAACGTTCAGCAATCCCACAAACATGTTTGCATCTGAAGCCAGGATCGCAAACCTGGATTCACTGTTCCGGGTAACAAAAGACCCTACGGAAAACCTGAACCTGGCCTTTAAACTCGGCAACGCTTTGCTGGAAGCGGGCAGGGAACAGGATGCCGTTAATATGTTCAACCGCATTGCCGTGTTTGTAAAAGACGTACCTGCTTCCCGGAAGATTGCGATCCCGGCGCTCGGGCTTGCCTATATGCGCCTGGCCGAACGGAATAACTGTGTTAACTATCATTCGGCTGAAGCCTGCATTGCTCCTATACAGGGAAAAGGAATTCATGTGGATAAAG
>DAOLIP010000150.1:0-6618 GCA_035328475.1 Ferruginibacter sp. | reverse complement strand
TATATATTTTAAAATTGCATTTATTTTTTACGTGTAAAACCACCAAATTTGGCAAATAACAAGAAAAAAATGTGTGATTTAGTTGGTGGCAGGCAAATTAAATTCCGTCATCAATTAAGGGTTAATAATGACCTTTTGCTTTTGATCACAAGACCTGCCGGCGGTGAGGAGAAAGGGTTCGAATGGTATCGAAAAATGCGATACCAAGACATTGAAAAAGGTAATAAGGTCAGTCTCCGTTTATTATTCCTTTCTACTAAGGTTTGTAGCGGCTTTAAACCTTAGTAAAAAGGAAACACAGCAGAAACAAACCTTATTAGCTTATTAATTTTTTATGGCTGTTCACAAGACACAACGGCGGGTATTATTTCTTAAACAGTGATCTTCCGGTCTCTTGCAATGTTTTTCCATTCGTCAACAACACTGCCATTTTCAACAATTTTTATACTGTCGTACAATGCTGCAGTAGGACAAATATGCCAGGGAATGCCGTAAAGTATATCTCCCTGCTTAAAGGAGTACGACGATCTGTTTTCCAAAACCAAATGCTCTTCGCTTTGTGCAATGGCATGTAAGCATTCAAACTCCGGAAAGAAGACCCTTTTTGTTATTTCATTTTCAGCAGCAACCGATTTATGCCCGAGGTCGGTACATATTCTTCCGGCAACCGGTAAGGATACCACCCGGGTAAGCAATGCCGCAGCAGGAATGAATGCCTGCTCCGGACAAAGAACGGAATAACCCTGGTCCCAATAAACAAATGTACCCGGAGTGCATTCTATTTCTTGTCTTTTACAATGAATAGAAAAAGTAGGAGAGCCGCCGGCAATAATAATGGGTTTGGGTAAGCCCCTGCTTTCGATCTTTTCACACATGACTTCAACTATGGAGAAAGCATCATCACATTTCTTTTTCTTTTCAGAAAAGTCAACGTCATATATATGGCCATCGTAGGCATGGATGCCTTTGATGGAAAGGCTGGCTGCCGTAGAGCAATAAGCATATAGTTCCAACGCTTCTTCTCCGGGATTGATTCCGGTCCTGTTCATTCCGGTATTCAGGTCTGTGTAAACCGGAACTTTTAACCGGGCTTTGCTAAATGCGTTGGATTGTTCGGCAGCAGAAACCAAATTATCGGTAAGGCAGGAGAATTGTGTTTGCGGATATTTTTTTATTAACGCAATGAACCGCTTCAGTTTTGGCCCAACGGGCTGATAGGCCAGCAAAACATCTTTTGCTTTATGGATACCCAGCATTTCCGCTTCGGCAATGGTGGCGCATTTGAATTTGGTTATCCCGGCATCCATCATCAGCTTCAGCACTTCGGCGCATTTATGTGTTTTAATATGCGGACGAAGCCTTTCAATATCACCGATCATTTTTATCGCTGTTTGTATATTGGCTTTCACTCTTTCGGGATAAACCAATAAGGCAGGCGAATCAATTTCGTTGGGGTTGTTTATATAGAACCAATTGTTTGAGGTCATTTTTAATGGTCATTTAAAGGAAATGATCCTGATTCAGGAATCCGGGTAATCAATTTAATCCTCCCAAATCATAGTGCAGACAAACTCGCTTCAATAAAAGTTCCCCATTGGTATGCAGATGAAAGGATTGATTCTTCTTTCATTTTACTTAAAAAAAGAAGAACAGAACAAGTTCGCAACGAAGATGCCATGATACTTCGGCTCCGCTCAGTACAAAAGCTGGCATAGCTACAAACTACAAACCTCTAACCCATTTCCTCCACCCACTTGTCCCTGTCATCGGGTGAAAACTTCCACGGCGCAAAATTATTTTCAATATTGCCGAACATCACGTTCCATTCCTGGGGAGCATTGCTGTCTTCCATGATAAGTGAACGGCGCAGTTCTAAAATGATCTCGAGGGGAGAGATGGAAACGGGGCATTCCTGCACGCAGGCATTGCAGGTGGTGCAGGCCCGCAGTTCTTCGGTGGTTATGTGAGAGAAAAGATTTTTTCCATCGTCTTTGAATACGCCGTTTGCTTTTATGTTCCTGCCAACGGCTTCCATCCGGTCGCGGGTGTCCATCATAATTTTGCGTGGACTTAATAATTTACCCGTTTGGTTTGCCGGGCAGGCGGCAGAACATCTTCCGCATTCGGTGCAACTGTATGCATCCAGCAAACTTTTCCAGCTAAGGTCAAACACATCCTTTGCGCCAAATTTCATTGGCGCCCCTCCGTCTGAAGACGGGGGCAACTCAGGAGCAAGTTCTGGCTGCATCATATACTTCACTTCGTTCTGCACATTTTCCATATTGTCCATTTTGCCAACTATGTCGAGCCTTGCATAATAGGCATTGGGAAAGGCAAGAAGAATATGTAAGTGTTTACTGTATGGCAGGTAATTTAAAAAGGCAAAGATGCCGATGATGTGCAGCCACCAGCAGCTGCGTTCCAAACCAATTAGTGTGGAGGCAGAAAGATCGCTGAACAGGGGAGCCATGATGCCGGAAATGATAAAATTGCCGGTATCGTGGTAATGTTCGGCGCCCTGTAATTGCAAGGCCCTGTCTGCACTGTTCATCGTCAAGAAGAGGGTCATCAAAATGATCTCGGTTATTAAAATATAATTGGCATCACTGCGTGGCCATCCATCCAGGTCTTTGCTGATGAAGCGTTTCAGTTTGATGATATTTCTTCTTACTAAAAAAATGATACAAACCGCTAATACACCCACGGCCAGTATCTCGAAGAAATTAATGAGGAAGGTATAAAAACCGCCGAGGTAAGGAAGAAATAAGCGGTGGGTACCAAGGATGCCGTCCAGCACAATTTCCAGCACTTCAATATTGATGATGATGAAGCCGGCATAGATGACAAAATGCATCAGTGCCACCAGGGGATTGCGGAACATTTTCTTTTGACCGAAGGCGAGCAGCAACAGGTTTTTCCAGCGCAACGAAGGGTTGTTTGTAAGGTCTTCGTCTTTACCCAGTAAAATATTGCGGCGGATGATGCCGATATTTTTTGCAAAGAGCCAGCAGGCCAGCCCGGCAAGCGCAACGAAGAGAACCTGTTGAAGAATCTGCATAAGCAATGGTTGATGCCGCTAAGGTAAATAATATATGACACGAATTAAGCGAATTGCACGAATTCTTACTGGAAGATAATTAGTGTAATTAGTGTAATTTTATTTTAATTAGTGAAATAGCATGAATAATAAAAAATACATCTTATCTGCTGAAATAGCCGATAAAAAACTACGCCGCATGGCCCTGCAGGTGGCTGAGCAGAACTATGATGCAATGCAACTGGTATTGATAGGCATTAAAGCTAACGGCATCTTTATTGCCCGGATCATCAGCAAGTACCTGAAAGATGTTTTCAAAGGCGAAGTGATGGTGCTGGAATTAAGTATGGATAAAAAGAAACCATCCGAAATAAGTCTTGATAAGAAAATGGATTTTAACGGTAAGACCATTTTGTTGATCGATGATGTGGCCAACAGCGGACGAACCATGCTGTATGCGTTAAAGCCTTTGCTGGAACAGTTACCCAAAAAAATACAAACACTCGCCCTGGTTGAACGTACACACAAAACCTTTCCCATTGATGTGGATTATATCGGCCTTTCTGTTTCCACCACTACGGATGAACATATTTATGTGGAAGTAAAGGATGGAGTGGTAGAAGGGGCGTGGATGGATTGACCTCACCTCACCCCTAACCCTCTCCTGGAGGAGAGGGAGTAGGATATCGTTTTGGAATGAACTTACATTTTTAAATGCTGATCTTCGCTGCAATCTTCTAAATGATCAGTCCCCCTTTAGGGGATAGAGGCTAAAAACCAATCGCATTAAACCGGAACTTACCGTTTGAATATTCCAGCGCCGGCATGGGAAATTTAATGATGTTCAAAAGAGTAAATACTAATTTCAATCCCTTCTTATTGGTCTTTATTTTGGTAAGGTCAATATCCGGCGCCAGGTACCATTGACGGTAGCGCTTAATATCGGGCCGGTAAAAATTGATATTGCCGTTATCATCCTTGCCTATGTTCTCATTGGCGCCAAACATTCCTTCTGCGCCGGTGCCGATGGAAATATTCAGCCAGGCAGGGAGCTTGCTTTTTGGAAAGAACGATCTGAGGTTAACACTCAGCCAGTAGGTTTGCCCGTTGTAATCTTTTAAAAAACGTTCGGCTGTAGTTTTGCCGAATATCTTATCACTTCGCTGGTTCAACGACGCATCGTTGTACGACTTGCGGTGAAAAGAAAACTTGAATTGAATGCGTTGCTCGTCCCAGGCCAGTTCCTGTGCCACCAGCATACCGCTGCCAAGGAGGTTAGCGCCAAAGTCGCTCCAGCTCCATCCCCATTCGGCGCTGTAGGCATCCAGCACTTCAATAACGGTTTGATAAAAAGCGCCGCTCATGCCGCCGATCCAGATGCGTTTCTTGCGGTCGATGCCCGTCCATCGCCATAATTCCATACTTGCTTTGCTCTCGGCATAAGCACTGTAGGCATGACCGATCTTATCGATCTGTTTCCACTCAGGAAAATCATTGAAAGAATGAAAATTACTCTGCGGGTAGTTTTTATACCAGGCGGAATATAGGCCAACCATAGCGCCGCTGTAACCAACGAGGTTGGTGGCGGCGATGATCTTTACACGGGTGTTGATTTGTTTGTTGGTTAATCCGTTGATCCGTTTATTCGTTGATCGGCTAATTGTTTTATTGGTATAGAGAATACTGTCGCCATGGTCTTTTATGAAATCGGCCTTGACAAACCCGGGTTTAGATATCGTATCCTGCGAGAAAGAGGAAAAAGAAAATAAGGTGCAGGTGAAAAAGCTCAGTAAAATTATCCTGGTACAAGGGTGCGACGCCAATGAAGTTGATCTATGTACAGTTGCTTGGCTCATAAAAAAACAAAAATAAGGATTAGCGGGCTGTGTTGCCGGATTATAAACGATCTACGCAAAAGATAAAGTATGAGATTGCCATTAAAACCTGGGGCGTACTGCAACGGGTTTTTTGTTTCTGCCGTTCAGCAGGGAATTGATGTACGACTCTGCCATTTCATTAAGGATCTGTTTGCCGATGGGTTGGTCGTATTTCCGGTCACGCTGCATGATCTGCTGAGCGGTGAGTGGATAATTGGGCCAGCTCATCAATTGATTTGTTGGTCTTTTAAAACGTTCGTTAAGATCAGTGGCCGGTTTTACCGGTTTCTTAAAAGAAGAGAACAGTAAAGGATTGAGTTGCTGGCCGGGGATGCTCTTTTCTTCCAGCTTATTCTGTGCCTGCAGCAGGGAAACAAAACCTAATGCTAAAGCAATAGTTAAAACTGTTTTGCCGGGGAAAAACTGCCAATATTTGTTCGTGGCGGGTACCATACAACAAATCTACTTATTTTGTCTTAATGATGTTTGAATAATATATTTTTGAGGATATAAAAAAATGTAAAACATGGATGCAGCTACCCAGCAAAAGATCAACACCTGGCTCAACGGGAATTACGAACAGCCGGTAAAAGATGAGATCACAAAACTTCAAAAGGATAATCCTTCCGAACTGGAAGATGCTTTTTATAAGAATCTTGAGTTTGGTACAGGCGGACTTCGGGGTGTGATGGGCGTAGGCACCAACCGCATGAATAAATATACCGTAGGCATGGCCACCCAGGGTTATGCCAATTATTTAAAACAATGTTTCGGTAGTGAAGTGAGTGTGGTGATAGGCCACGATAGCCGTAACAACAGTCGCTTTTTTGCAGAAACAACCGCCGGGGTTTTTGCTGCTAACGGCATAAAGGTTTATCTGTTTGAAGCGCTTCGTCCAACCCCCGAGATCAGTTATGCCATTCGTAAAACAGGCAGCAAGGGTGGAGTGGTTTGTACGGCTTCACACAATCCCAAAGAATACAATGGTTATAAAGCATACTGGGACGACGGTGCACAATTAGTGCCGCCGCACGATAAGAATGTAATTAAAGAAGTGGAAAAGATACTTTCGGTAGATGATGTGAAATGGAGTGGGGGGGAAGCAAATATCATCATCATTGGAAAAGAGATGGACGAAGCGTACCTGGAAATGGTAAAAGGGCTTTCGGTTTACCCCGAAGTATGTGCAGCACAAAAGGATCTTAAAATTGTTTATACACCCATACACGGCACGGGTATCATGCTGGTACCGCAGGCCCTGGCCAAATTCGGATTCACCAATGTGCATATTGTAAAAGAACAAAGCACGCCTGATGGAAATTTTCCAACGGTGATCTATCCCAATCCCGAAGAAACTGAGACCATGAGCATTGGCCTGAAGAACGCCAAAGAACTGGATGCGGATATTTTACTGGGAACCGATCCGGATGCCGACCGGGTGGGTATTGGCGTAAAGAACCACAAAGGACAATGGGTTTTGATGAACGGGAACCAGACCGCCCTGCTTGCATTCAATTATATGATCGAAGCAAGAAAAACGAAAGGATTACAGCAACCTAATGATATGGTGGTGAAGACGATCGTTACCACCGATATGATCGATGTGATCGCCAAAGCCAGCGGTGTTAACTGTTATAATGTGCTCACCGGTTTTAAATGGATCAGTAAACTGATCCGGGAAAAAGAGGGTAAAGAAAAATACAT
>DAOLIP010000149.1:0-6804 GCA_035328475.1 Ferruginibacter sp. | reverse complement strand
AAAGATACCTGTGATGCAGGTTTAAGAAATAAAAAAGCCCCGGGTAAAGAATATGCCCGGGGCTTACTATTTGATTACCCTGAACTTATTGTTTTACGATGCGCTGTGTGATCGCTCCGTCTGCAGTTCTCAGTTCCATAACATACATACCCTGGGCAACAGTTTCCAGGTCTTTTACCACCACGATGTTATCACCCGGCATCAGCGTTACATTCCGCTTCAATACTTCCTGTCCGTTCATATTGATAAAGCGGATCGTACTGTTCTCCTGTTTGGCGCTGCTCACCTGCAGCTTGATATTGCTGGTAAACGGATTGGGATATACCGTGAAGTTGCTCATGGTCAATGAGCCATCCAGCCTGAGTGCAACCACCTGGCTGAAAGACAGTTTACCATCTATATCAACAATGCGCAGGCGGTAATACAGGATCTTTGCATTAATGTTCGCCAGAGGATCTGCATAGGTATAACTCCTGCTTGTTGTTGTTGTTCCGTTACCGTTCACAGTACCTACTTTTGAAAAATTAAGGCCGTCGAAACTGCGTTCTATCTCAAAATGATCGTTGTCTGTTTCGGTAGCAGTTGCCCATCTCAATACGGCATTGTTGCTTTCTTTCTTAACCGTGAACGAGGTCATTTTCACCGGCATAACACCGCCGGCAGCGATGGTAGCAGTACCATCATCCACAAACTGGTCGCCAAAAGCATTCTCACCTGTGATGCGTGCTGTGTTGGTAACCGTAGATAACATTTGTAAAATGGCCGGTGTGGTTACTTTAAACCGCAATGTATAACTCTCACCGGGTTGTAATACACCACCCAATGTACTTGTTGCACCGGTTCCGATATAGAATTTCACATACGTATTTGATCCGCTCGTTGCTTTAAAGGCAAAGTCACCATCCTGTGCATCTGTCTGTGCACTGTTGTTGGCAAACCCGGGTGAGTTTACAACGATCAGTGAGTTGGGAACATATACTACGTTTACAGGAAGTGTATCCACTACGGTACATTTCAAAGCAGCCGCACTTCCTATATTGGAGCCCGACAATGTATAAGTCAGTTCCTCGTTCAGCTGTATCACACCAAATGGTGCAATTGCATCACTAACCGATTTGTTTAAAATAACTTCCGGGTCTTTTGCTTTAATGGTAAATGCAAACACACTGGGGAAATACTGGTCAGCCTCAGTACCAAATTCAATGCTAACCTGGGTGGCATTTAATGGAATACCATAGCCTGTTCCCACTTCCTGTTCGTCAATATCAATCCCCATCTGGTTAAGGAAGTTAGGGTTCTTGGTACTCACATGTGCGCCATTCTTTGAAATGGTACCGTTCCAGAAATTAGTACCCGGGTTTACATTATTAGAAACAACATTCCCATTCACTTTTATATAATCGCCGTTGGGATTAGAACCAGAAGCAGCAAGATTAGCATCACCTTCCCATGCTACGGTTGACATATATGCGTCGGAAGCCAATACCGGCGAACCAGGTGCATTCAGGCCGGTCAATAAAATAGATTGAGAAGTGGGTGAACCGCCACTGAATACCTGGATGAATCCATCGTATACCCTAACACTCGAGTAAGTGGCTGTTGCATTCTCAAATACCACCACCATGGCCCATCCGCCGTAATTACCACCACCACCTGTTGAACCTGTGGCAACGGTTATATCGGCTACGGTATAAGTGCCGGCACCATTGCTGTTCACAAAGGCTGTTACATCAATATAAGACTGGTATGCAGAATCCGAACCGGTTATCAGGCCTTTATCTACCTGCGATACCGGCGCTGTAATGTTTGTATAAGAACCCGAAGTGCCCTTGCGTATCTTAACGGTCCTTAAATTAATATTTCCACTGCCACCGGTGCCGCCATCGATCCTTCCTCCCCAATACAAACGTGCAAATTTCACCGTATTGGTTCCTGAAGGCATGATCAGGTCTGCTGAAGATGAATTGAAAGTTGCATTGGGTGTATTCGCATCAAGTTTCATGTCAAAATAAAAGTCAACCGTATTGCTGGTGCCCTGGTATAAAGCCACTGCAATCTGGTTATTGCCGTTTGCAAAACTTGATGAAGGTATATCGATTACAAAATCGCCGTCTGTGTAGTTCCTGTTACCGCTGGGATTTGTTCCATAAACTAAAGTTCCCGAAGGCATATTCATCCTTGCTACTTCTACCCCGTTAACGTATACAACAGCGCCATCGTCATATTTTGCAGTCAGTGTAATTGTTGCATACTGCGATGGGTTAGTAATGTTAATATCCCTTCTCAGATAATAAGTCTCCCTGTTCGTTTGGGAAGGTGAATTCACACTTGGTTCGTTATACCCAAACGCATTTGTGTTATTGGCTGTATTGGTCCAGTTAGAGGCATCGTTATATGTATCCTGGGTCCAGTTCAATCCGGAGACGTTGGCCGGGGCAGCGGAATAGTTATTAAGCGAATAATATCTCCACAGTCCACCGTATGGCAGCAGAGATGTTGTAATTGCTCCCCCATCTACATCTGTAAACTGGATGTTGGCATTATCATTACCGTAGGCGCTGGTTCGGCCATTGGAATAGCTTCCGGTGCCACTGGTGCTGAAGTCGTTCATGGCTGTAGTGTTCACTACACCGGTACTACCGCTTCCGCTCGTATAAACAGCGGTAATGGTATTCCCGAAAATAGTATGACCACCGTGGATGTTATCGGAAAAAACCGGGTTGCCATAAGGTCTGATAACCTGGGCGTTTGCTGATTGCTGTGTTGCTGCCACGGAAAGTATTACCAGAATGCATGCAACTACGATTGCTCGTGGAGTAAAATTTTTCATTGTCTTGTGGTTTAGTGTTAAACTATGCGGTAAGCATGTAGTTTTTACAGGACATGTTGTGATGCATTACAATCACAAAGACAACTTTTCAGTAGATATTAAATTGGTGGGATCTGGAATTGGGTATTTCTGAAAGATACGTGGACTTCGGTAAGCAATTATAAGAGGTAACACAAAGATATACGATGTTTATTAAATTCAAAACTTTTATAAATATTTTTCTTAGCGACTCCTGTATTTAAAAAGAATATTTTTAGTTCAACCATCAAAAAATCAATACGTTAGGGTGTAAATAAAAAGTGCAGCCGATTTTACCCGCTGCACTTAAAAAAGGAATAATATTACTTGTTAAAAGGCCAATTAGTTATTTTTTGCAGTATTGCTTTGCCCGATCATATTATACATTACTTTAACGGTTTCGTCAATATAGATATCGCCGCTTACCCTTTTCAGCCACTGGTTATTTTTTTCCAACTTGTCCTTGGCCTCATTTAAAACGGCCATATCCGCTTCTGTGTTCTTTACATTCATTTCCTTGCTAAGTTTATACAGTTTGTCTAATTCTGCCACTTTTGCCTTCAACAACTTCTGCTCTTCCCTGTATTTAGCCAGGTTCAATGAATAGTCCTTATCATTATACTTATCCAGCCAGTCAACAGTTTCCCTTATTTTTTTGAAGTTGGTGTTCCCGGTAACAAGCTCAGAACCGTATTTAACTACCGCATCCGTGCTGATGGTCGTTGTCCAGGTCTTATAGTCAGCTTTACCGATCTCATCCCAGGGAAGTGAGTAAGATTCATCTCTTTCCCGGAATTTTAAATACTCCATCCGGTTTGGAATAACAATATCCGGTGTAACACCTTTTAACTGTACAGAGCCCCCGTTAACCCGGTAGTATTTCTGGAGAGTAAGTTTTACCGAACCAAGGTCTTCTGTGTTCTTATTGGCAAATGCCGGGTTCTCGCTTTCAGGGTTTAAAGGAATGGTGCGCTGAACAGTACCTTTACCGAATGTAGACGTACTTCCTATCACTATTCCCCGTTTGTAATCCTGTATGGCAGCGGCAAATATTTCGGAAGCGCTTGCGCTGAATTCATCAACCATTACGGTTAACGGGCCGGTATACAGAACGCTTTTATCCTTGTCTTTCCACTGGTAAGGTTTCTCTTCTCTTCCTTTAACCACGCAAACAGGGCCATCTTCAATGAACAGCCCGGCCATTTTCACTACTTCTGGTAAGGAACCTCCGCCATTGCCACGCAGATCGATAATGATACCCTCTACATTTTCTTCCTTCAGCTTCTTTATCTCTTTTGCAACATCTTCAGAGCATTTAGCCCCGTTCGGATTGGCAAAGTCAATATAGAATTCGGGCAGGTAGATATAGCCTACTTTATGATCACCATTGATGATGGCGCTTTTTGCAAAGGTATCGTCTAACTTAATTTCATCCCTCAGCAGCGATATCACTTTTACAGAACCATCCATGCGGCGTATGGTTAATTTAACTTCAGAACCCTTTTCTGCTCCCCGTATCAGTTTAACGGCATCCGTTACCGAATACCCGGTTACATCCACGGGCTCATTTGCACCCTGGCCTATCTTTATGATCTCATCTTCTACTTTCAGGTCGCCTCCCTTCCAGGCGGGCCCGCCCGAAATAAGCGTAGCAATTTTGATCTTACCGTCGTCTTCCTTCAATTGGGCCCCGATACCAAAGAAACTGCCCCGCATGCCTTCATCAAATGAACGCTTATCGATGGGAGCAAAATAATTAGTGTGCGGATCCATTACCCCGGTAATGGAATTTACGAATGTGCTGAAGTTCTCATCACTGGTTTCCCTTGTCTTCTTGGTAGTAAAATAACGGTCGATCTGTTTTCTTACTGCATCCCTCGCCTCTCTTTCCAGGGTGGAATCTGCTTTGTATTTAAAATCTTCCTTGTCCTTGTTTTTTTCCCTGCTTTCCAGCATATCGGCATAACGGCCCAGTGTCATATATTTCAACCGTTTTCTCCATATCTCTTTTCTTTCTGCCTCATTCTTTGGATTGGTTAATTTTTCACGGTCAAGCTGTACATTTTCTTCTTTTGAAAAATCAAATGGCTTTGCCAGGATATCTTTGTATAAAACTGATGTCTCATTAAGGCGCTTTAAATAAACCTCGTTGATGCTGTAGAAAGACATCAGTTCGGCGCCGTGTATCTCATCATCGATCTTGCTTTCGAATTTTTTTAACTCATCAATATCTCCCTGCAGGAAGATATTGCGGTCGTTATCAAGATCGCTGATGAATTTTTTAAGCACTTCTTTGGAGAAATTGTCGTCGATCTTTTTGGGGCTGTAATGTCCCTGCTCCAGCAAAACTCCCACATTGCGGAGGATGCGGATGTATTTCGATTTGGGATTGTCTTTATCAGACCTTCCCTGTGTTTGAAATGCAAGGAACAGGCTTGCAGCGGTAAGTACCAGCAGTACCGGAATAAATTTTTTACTCATCATAAATCTTGCAATTTTTTGCATGCTGTAAAAATAACGGAAAAACGGGTGTTTCCCTTTCTGATAAACGTATGATTTTGAATAATGTTTTGTTAAAGGAGTTTTTCGGAAATGAGAACGGATGAGCGGTAGATTTATTTCCCGGGAAATATCCGGATACCGTCATAATTTTACCTGGCGCACATAAAAAAAACCCGGATCAAATCCGGGCTTTGGGTAACCAATGGGGCTCGAACCCACGACCCTCAGAATCACAATCTGATGCTCTAACCAACTGAGCTATGGCTACCATTTTAACAGGCAGCAAAAGTAAAGAAAAACAACACTCCTTCAAAATTACATTTTGAACCGGCACACTTAATCTGTTTCTTTGCAATCCTTCAGGCAACCCATGCAATGGAATAATTACATACTGCTCATTCTTTTTTCCTGCCTTACCGGCTGGCTCACTGTATGGTTTATTCTAAAGATACTCTTCTGGCCAAAGGAAAAAATCAATGCCTTAGGTTTAAAATTCCAGGGGTTGTTACCAAGATACCAGCCGCTCATTGCTGAGCAGTTGGCAGATATGGCAAGTAAAGAACTCTTCTCTTTTTCATCATTGAAAGAAAAAGCGGCAGATCCGGCTAATTTTGATAAACTAAGACCTGAAATTGAATACCATATTGATCATTTCCTGCGGGAAAAACTGAAAGAAAGTTTTCCCATGCTTTCTATGTTCATCGGCGATAAAACCATCAGCCAGTTAAAAGCCGCTTTTTTACTGGAACTGGAAAGCCTTTTCCCGGTCATCATGAAGTCGTACTTGACCAACCTTGAGAATGACTTCAACCCAAAAAAGATGATCGCAGAAAAGATCACCGGGTTTTCTATTGAAAAATCAGGCATACTGGTGAACAAAACAGCCAAAGGCCTGTTAATACGGCTGCAACTGCTGGGTTTACTCGTGGGTTTGTTTTTAGGGCTGATACAGTTGATTCTTTTTATACAACTTCAACAGTAACAGGATATTTTCCTTGCTCCCTCCTATATGCCACTCATCCCATAGCGGGTGTTATTTCATTTTTTTTGAAGGTACTTTGCACCCTCTAAATAAAAAACAACAATAAATGATACGTACTGGTAAACTTCTGATGATCCTGATCTGCACCATGACCCTTTCAAAGACCTTTTCGCAAATGCCCGGAGGCGGAAACCGGGGCGGTATGGGTGGACAAAATATGAACATGGGCCATTTTTATGGTAAAGTGATCGACAGCACCAGCGGTAAACCGCTGGAAGCAGTTTCGGTACAGCTGATCCAGAATAAATTCGATTCGGTTACAAAAAAGAGGAAGGACGTGGTGGTAGCTGGTATGCTTACCACTAAAAAAGGAGAATTCAGCCTGGAGAATCTTTCAATCATGGCCACCTATAAACTGAAGATCACCGCCATCGGCTTCAAAGCCATTGAACGTAAAGTGAATTTTGAAATG
>DAOLIP010000148.1:0-6829 GCA_035328475.1 Ferruginibacter sp. | reverse complement strand
ACATTATAAGCCGTTTCAAAATTCAGTTTATACTGTTTGTAGATGTCGGATGTTTTTGTTTCGCCGATCGTTCCCATCGCAAAACCACCCACGGTTAATATGGCAGCGTCAATGCTGCCGTATTTTGCAATTACATCCTGCACAAATTTTCCGGAGTTGGTTTCATCCATAAGGTCTACAATTACTTTTTCGAGCTTTGCATCGTTGATACCAAAAGGCTTGGGGTCATTTGGCACAATCGTTCCCACCACGTTGTATCCTTCTGCCAGGAATTTTTTTATCACGGCCTGTCCCATGTTTCCGGATGCTCCGGTGACGATGGCTGTTTTATTCATAGCGTTTGTTTAAGCGGTTTTTTTGGAAAGTTTGGGGTTTGAGGTTTGAGGTTGGGAGTATGGCAGATCAAGAATTCTTTGTCGTTTAGACATAACATCAAACCACAAACATCAAACCCGAAACCTATTTACTGATTATTTCAATATCCTTCACCGACGAGGGAAACCATACCATCATCTCTCCCTTGCCGCGGTTTGCCCAGCTGTAGTAAGGAATCAGTGTTACAGCCCTTTTTTCTGTAGTAACCGATTCATCATTATTGATCTGCAACACCGGGGATTCTGTTTTTAATGTCATCACTCCATTCAGCAAACCAGGTTTGAACTCGGTGGTAAAACCGGCAGCATCGGGAAGGATAATATTGGCTGCCCTTCCGCCATTGTCTGCCCACTCAGCACAATACATGATGGGGCCACGTTGCAGGGCGATCTTACCGATGTCGTTCTTAACCTTCTCATTGGCCGTTACTCTTTTTATTTCCATGGGCAGGTTTACCTGCAGTAAATCGTTCTTTTTCCAGGTTCTGTTTATTACGGCGTATCCGTTTTCCATTTCATAGGTCATTGTTTCGCCGTTCACTTTTATCTCCGGCTTTGCAATAACGGTTGTTTGAAATTTATACAGGTCAGAAGGAACAGCGCTGTTCATGGCCCAGCCCGGGATTCGTACCAGTATTTTAAATGCACTGGGTTTTGCCGTACCGATGGTAAACTTAAGTTCTCCATCCCAGGGATAATTGTTTTGCTGGATGATCTGCACTGGTTTATTATTCACCAGTACATCTGCCGTACTGCTGATAAAAAGATTCACAAATAAATTATCTTCTTTTTGCGCATACATATAACCGGGTACAGCCGGCACAAAGCGGCATATATTGGTAGGACAGCAACTGCATTCAAACCAGCCGGAGCGTTCCCGTTCAATATCTCCGTGCGAAAAGCTGTTTCGTATCTCCATGGCATTGGTATAAAAAAAGGATTTGCCATCAAGTCCAACTCCCGAGATCAATCCGTTGTATAACGTTTTTTCCAGTACGTCTATATATTTGGAATCGCCGTGAAGCAGGAACATGCGGTAATTCCAGTACACGTTGGCAATGGAAGCACAGGTCTCATTATAAGCCGTGTTATTTGGTAGTTCGTAATTGGCGCCAAAGCGTTCGCCATCGCCTATGGCCCCTACCCCGCCCTGCACGTATATTTTTTTTGATACCACATTATCCCATATCCGGTCGATGGCCTTTGTTAAACTGTCATCACCGGTCAGTGCCGCTACATCAGCTACCGCCGAATACAAATAACCGGCCCGCACGGCATGGCCCACAGCTTCCGACTCCTCTACCACCGGCTTTGCATCCTGCCAGTAAGCACCGTTCTTCCAGGGATCATTGCTTTTGGGATCATAGCCTTTGTATTGTCCCCTTGCATTAATGAAGAATTTTGCGGTATTCAAGTATTCCTGCTTTCCGGTGATCCGGAATAATTTTACCAACCCCATCTCTACAATTTCATGGCCGGGAGCTACCGATCTTTTACCAGGGCCAAACACCGAACAAACCAGGTCGGCATTCTTCAACGCAATATCAAGCAGGTTTCTTTTTTTTGTTGCGAGGTAATGGGCGGCGGCGGCTTCGTATAAATGACCGGCATTGTATAACTCGTGGCTCAGCTCCCTTTCTTTTTCCCAGCGTTCTTTGCCCAACCAGCTTCCTACGTTCAGTGGATCGATGGTTCTTGCTGTAAACAGGTAACCATCTTCCTCCTGTGCATTCTTAATGATAACGATCATAGAATCCACGTAAGCATCCAGTTTTTTATCGGGATGTGTGGCCAGTGAAAAGGCAGCGCCTTCAATCGTCTTATAGATGTCGGTATCATCAAAAGGATACCGGGTGCAGAATTTTCCTTTCCGCTCTGCCGCCATCACAAAATTTTTCACCCGGCCTGTACTTTCACACCGGGCAAAGGAAGCAGGAATGGTGACCGTACGGTTTATTTCGATCCGCGGCAGCCAGAAATTATCGGAGAGATGCACCTGGGTGAAGTTCACTTCTTTCAGGGCATAATCATTTTGCTGTGCCTGTGCAGATGCGGCAGTAAGAAAGCTTAACAGCAGGATTGCTTTTCTCATCAGGAATAGTTTAGAAACGAAATTTCCAAAAAATAACCGACAATTCCAGATTTGATTTGGAGTAGTTTATTCCAACTCCCCTGTATCCAGTATCTTGTATCCGGTATCCTGTATCCCGTATCCTGTACCCTGCCTCCTACTTCAACTTCCCCTGGTAAAAATCCAGCACCCTGGTTCGCAGCAAATAATCATACCGGGCAGAAGTAAGATTGATATTGGCCCGGTCGAGGTTATTTTTTACAATAAGATATTCCACGCTGTTTAAAGCGCCCAGGTTAAAACGGATCTCTGCTGCCCGGAAGGATTCTTCAAAAGCTATTACCTGGCCTCCAAGGATCTTATACCTGTCCCAGCCGGTTGTCATATTCAGGTGCGCCTGTTCGACGGCCTGCCGAAGCTGTATCTTAGTATTCTCCGCTACATAGCTGGTTCTTTTTTCTTCCAGCCTCGCCTGCTTTACCCTCGTTCTTGTTTGAAAAGAAGAAAAGATGGGCACCTGTAAACTTACCCCCACAAAGGTTCCCAGGTTATTATTGTATTGTTTGAAGAAATCGATCTTCTGGCTGTTGTAATTTGTTTGCTTGCTGATCACCGGGCTGTTGTTCCCGTTCACCACCACGTAATCGCTGGTAACAACATCGGTAGAACCAATGGCGGTAGAAGTTCGGGCAGCGCTGGAAAAATTGGTACCCAGTTGTCCGAATAAAGAAAGCGTGGGATACAGGTCGGCCGCCGCCACCCGTATGGCCTTATTGGCTGCCTTCGTGCGCAACTCTGCCGCCTTTACAAAAGAAAGATTTTGCAAAGCGGTACTATATATATTATCGGCTGTTTCTGCATACAATTCCAGCTTCATGTCAAAACCTTCCCGGTCGGTCTGCATATTTTTATCGTAAGGCACATTCATGTATTGCGCCAATGTCAGCTTCGACATTTCCACCGCACGGCCCGCATTGATAACAGCCAGTTGATCGCTGGCGTATTGTCCCTTCATATCATACAGCACGGCGGGTGCAATAGCGCCTTCCTTATTCAACTGGTCTAAACGCTCCACCTGCTTCTCCGTTACCGCAATTTGTTTTTTGGTAAGCGCCAGCACATCTTCATCATTCATCAGCTGAAGAAAGGCCAGTATCACATTCAGTGAAAGATTATCTTTTTCCTGCTGCAGTTCCATCTTTGATGCCTGGTAAGTATAAGAAGCCTGCTGTATGCTGTTCTGGGTTTGAAATCCTTTGAATACCGGGACAGAGGCACTGAGCGTTGAACTGGAAGAAGACAGTTGCTGGTTGATATAACTGTTGGTAAATGGGTCGATGCTGCGGCCATTATTGATGCCGTAGTTAAGGTTTGCCGATACATTGGGTAACCGGTTCATGCGTGACTGGTTCAGGTTGAGCTTTGCGTTCTGTTCCAGCAGTTCACTTTGCTTCACCGGTATATTATTGGCCAGTGCCGTTTCCAGGCATGTCTTTAATGTTAATTTAGCCGGGGCTGTTTGTGCATAAGAATTGATAAGCCCTGCAGTGAACAGGCAACACATCAATATAAACTTCGCTTTCATCATCTTTCGTTTAATTGTTTTATAGTTCAATACGTCCATCCAGCAGGTTGATTATTTTAGAACCATAGGATGCATTTTTTTCTGAGTGGGTAACCTGTATGATGGTAACTCCTTCTTTATTCAGTTCGCTGAACAGGTTCATGATCTCTTCTCCCTGTTTTGAATTAAGGTTACCCGTTGGCTCATCGGCCAGCAGCAGTTTTGGTTTCGAGATCAGGGCCCGGGCAATACCCACCAGTTGCTGCTGCCCGCCCGAAAGCTGGCTGGGAAAAAGATCTTTCTTTCCAACAATGTTGAACCGGTCGAGCATATCGGCCACCATGGCTTTGCGTTCCGATGCCTTTACATCCTGGTATATCAGCGGCGTTTCAATATTCTCATACACCGTCAGTTCATCAATCAGGTGATAAGCCTGGAACACAAAACCGATATACCGTTTGTATAACCCGACACGTTGCTTTTCTTTCAGCTTATGCACCGGCTCGTACAGGAACTCGTATTCGCCTTCGTTGAATTCATCCAGCATACCAATTACATTCAGCAGGGTAGATTTGCCGGAGCCCGACGGGCCCATAATGGAAATGAATTCGCCTTCCTTTACGGTAAGGTTGATGTCTTTCAAAAGAAAGATGCGGTTATTACCGTTGTTTACCCATTTAAAGATTTTTCTTAGTTCTAACATGATCTGTTTTTTATTCTGTTCTTAATGATTTTACCGGGTTGGCGATGGCTGCTTTCACGGCCTGGAAACTCACTGTCAACAATGCGACCAGTAAAGCAGTTACTGCAGCAGCAAAAAATATCCACCATTCCAGTTCGATCCTGTATGCAAAATTTTCCAGCCATTTATTCATGGCCCACCATGCAACCGGGAATGCAATGATCATGGAGAAGAGGACCATATAAATAAATTCCTTTGACAGCAATGAAACAATATCAGGCATGCCGGCTCCCAGTATCTTACGGATACCTATTTCCTTTATTCGTCTTTCTGCAGTGAATGCGGCCAGGCCAAATAATCCAAGACAGGATATAAAAATGGCAATAGCAGAAAATATCCATATCAATGCAGATGTTTTACGGTCGGCCCGGTAAAGCCTGTCAAATTCCTCATCTAAATAACTATAGGAAAACGGTTCATCCGGAAAGAATTGTTTCCACACTTTTTCGGCAGATTGCTGCCCTTCTTTTATTTTGCCTGGAGCTGTTTTAACAAGAAAGCTCCAGTTGTTCTCATCTGCAGAACGGATGACAACCGGGCCGATTTTTTCATGCATGCTCTTATAATAAAAATCCTTCACCACTCCGATCACCACACCGGTGTCGCCCTGGCTCGTAAACCGCTGTCCTATCACGGGTTTATGAATATTGAATTCCCGTACAGCTGTTTCATTCAAAATAGAATTGTGTTCATCAGATACATTACCCGTTTCATACCAACGTCCCTCACTCATTTGCAGGTTGATGATCTTTTTAAAACTGGTGTCCACGTAAAAAAAAGCGATTGCTGGTTTAAAATCCTTATCACGGCCATCCCAGTCATTGCTGTCTCCGGAAGAGAACCCATCCATATTGATCACAGAGCCCTGGTTCATCAGTGATACCTCCTCAATATTATTTTGTGCCAGTAACTCTTTTTTAATCGTATTGGTCAACAATGGCCGCTTATCTTTTGCATGTTTTTTCATCACTTTATAAGGAATGGTAAAAGACAATACCTGTGACCTGTTATAAGCGGTATTCTGATTATTGATGTATTGCAGTTGCCAGTACATTACAATGGTCCCTACGATCAAAATAATAGAAATTGCAAACTGCAGAATGACCAATCCTTTGCGCAGGGCTCCGTCTTTTATCTGCAATACGTTGATTCCCCTGAAAACGGCCAGGGGCTTAAAAGAAGAAAGTAAAACTGCCGGGTAGATACTGGTTAACAAAACCGTAGCCGATAAAGTACCGCCAATGACAAGCCACAGGTCCGGTGAAGTAAATGATAAAATAAAATTTCTTTCAGTAAAACTGTTAAATAAAGGAAGCGTTAATTGAGTGATGAATACAGTAAGTACCAGGGCAAACACACTGATCATTACAGACTCTGTGATGAACTGAATAAACAATTGCTTTTTACCTGCCCCCACTATCTTTTTTATACTCACTTCCTTTGCCCGCAAGGTTGCCCTTGCTGTAGTAAGGTTCACATAATTGATACAGGCAATAAGTAACAGAAGGGCACCCAGCACAGCAAAAATATAGGCTACTTTTTTGTCGCTGTGCTGCATGATTGAGCTCTGGAGGTCATTTTCAAAACGCAGGTCTCTTACAGCGGTTAAACCTACTTTAAGATCGTCTTTGTCTCTTTTTTTGGCGATAATGGCTTTTAGTTTTGCAGCAACGGCCTGCGTGGTTCCTGCCGGAGTTAACTTTATAAAAGTGAGATAATTAAAATTGCCCCAGCTTTCATCATTGGATTTATTGCGGGCATTAGCCAGCCGTGCTGCAAGCGGAGCCAGGACATCGTATTGGAAACTTGAATTCACCGGGTTGTCTTTTATAACGCCCTGCACCTGGTAATCCACCGTATCTATCCGCATTATTTTTCCTACAGGATTATCATTGCCAAAATATTTTTTTGCCTTCGTTTCCGAAAGCAAAAGGCTGAAGGGATTTTCATTGAATGCAGCTGCATTTCCCCTTATGAATTTGTAATTAAAAACATTGAACCATTCTGAATCTACATAAGCACAATTCTCTTCTTTATAAAATTGCCCCTTGATATTAAAAAAAACACCATTATACCCC
>DAOLIP010000147.1:0-7077 GCA_035328475.1 Ferruginibacter sp. | reverse complement strand
CTCGATGGATATGCCAACACGGCAACCGGCGCCTGGGCACTCGCCTTCAGCAGCCAGAGCGGAATGAATGCTGCATTCGGGTTTAATGCAATGACGCATGTTTCAACCGGGTCGAATAATTCGGCTGTTGGCGCTTATGCACTCGATGGCTCGCCGTTCATGACAGGAAACGATAACTCCGCAATGGGATACCAGGCCCTTACTAAAAATCTTGATGGCAATAAGAACGCAGCGTATGGAAGAGAAGCATTGTATAATAATGTAGGAGGTAACGAAAATACCGGTATTGGTTACCAGGCGCTTCATTCCAATTTCAATGGTAACTATAATACGGCTACCGGCTCACAGGCCCTTAAAGGAAACGGCTCTGGAAGTTTTAATGTGGCCATGGGATACCAGGCTCTCAATACCGGTAACGGGTCGTATAACACGGCCATTGGATATTCTGCTATGGCAGCAACCGGCACTGGTTTTAATAATACAGCCGTTGGAAATTCAACACTTCCTTTAAATTCCACCGGGATGGATAATACCGCAGCCGGGTCTTTGGCGCTTGCAGAAAACACTACCGGTTCAACCAATACCGCCGTTGGAAGCAATGCACTAAGGGCAAACCATAATGCCAGTAATAATGTAGCCGTTGGTTATAATGCGCTGGCAGGTACCAATAATGATGGCAACACGGCGGTAGGTACAAATTCAGGACTTAATGCAGGCAATGGAACCAACTGCACATTCATCGGCTACCAGGCAGGTAATAATTCAGGCGGTTTGACCAACGCAACAGCTATCGGTTATAATGCAATAGTTACTTCAAGCAATAGCCTGGTGCTGGGCGATTACACAAACATCAGTGTAGGTATTGGTGTTACCAATCCTTCCGATGTGCTTCATGTGAAGGGGGCAGGCGAGCACCAGGTTACCATTGAAGCATACGCATTGCCTGTCGGGCTCCTTTTTAAAGAAGCCGGAACGGATGCCGCCAGGATACAACATCATGGAAGCGGAAGTTATCTCCAGATCCAGGATTATACAGCAGGCTGGTCCGAAACCGGTCTCGTCATAAACCAGGGCAGTGTGGGAATTGGTACAACAGGCCCTACTGCCAAACTCTCCGTAAATGGTACAGCCAATAACGCAACAGGCAACTGGGGAGTTTTTTCCGATGAACGGGTAAAGAATGTTACCGGCAGTTTTACCGACGGGCTGAATGTTATTACAAAGATCAGCCCCGTTATGTATGCATACAATGATAAGGCGCCTTACCGCACAAACGATATACAGGTAGGTATTGTGGCGCAGGACCTGGAGAAGGTAGCACCTTACATGGTATCGCAAAAAAAACACGGCGGGTTTACCGACCTGCGGGAAGTGAATAACCAGGCCTATGTTTTCCTGCTCATCAACGCGGTAAAGGAACAACAAAACAAGATCGAAGAGTTGGAAAAAACAGTGAAAGAACTTAGCTTGAAGTTCAAATAAGTATGCATGATGAAGAAGACCTGCCGGCCGGTTTCTGTTCGCCTGTTACTTTATTTACCTTTTATACTTTCTGTACTCCCCGCCCAGGCCGGTACAGTCGATACGGTCTCCATTTACAGCAACAGCATGAAGAAGGAAATAAAGGCGGTTGTTATAAAACCGGGGAACTATAAAAAAAGGACAAGCAGGTTTGCTGTTGTTTATTTGTTACACGGGTATGATGGCTGGTACAGTAACTGGATCATCCGGGAGCCGCTACTGATGAACTATGCCGATATGTATCAAACCATCATCGTTTGCCCCGATGGCGCTAAAAGCAGTTGGTATTTTAACAGCCCGCTTGATTCCTCTTATCGTTACGAAACACACATCGCCAATGAAGTAGTTGATTTTATAGATAAACATTACCGTACTATTGCCGATAAAGGTCACCGGGCCATTACGGGTTTAAGCATGGGAGGGCATGGTGCGCTTTACCTGGCACTCAGGCACCCGGAAATATTCGGGGCAGCCGGCAGCATGAGCGGAGGACTGGATATGAAAGAAGTGGGTTACCGTTTTGATGTTCCCCTGCGTATTGGAGATACGCTGCTGCATCCGCAAAACTGGACCGATCATTCCCTCACCGGCATCATTGGTAAATATACCCGTACACCTGTTGTAATTCTTTTCGACTGCGGCATTGGCGATATCTTTATTGAAGGCAACCGCAGGCTTCACCAGAAAATGCTGGCCCTTAAGATCCCCCACGAGTATGCAGAAAAGCCCGGTATTCATGACTGGAATTATTGGCGCAGTTCCTTGCCCTATCATTTGCTCTTCTTCCGGAATTTTTTCAATAAAAACTAGGCGTGTGTAAATTTTACACATTAATGTGTTAGATTTATACCCTAAAACGATTGACATGCTTTTAAAGAGAATCCTTCTTGTTGGTATTTTCCTGTTTTTAATTTTTGGAATTCATGCGCAGACCAGGACCACGGTAAATTCTCCCAATAAAAATATTCAGTTGAATTTCTGGTTGAACGACAAGGGGACAGCCATGTATGAGTTAACCTGCAAGAACAAGGCCGTGGTGCTTCCTTCTTCGCTGGGCTTTGATTTGAAGACGACCACCAACGACCAGCCATTGCCTACGCTTAAAGAAGGGCTTACCATTACTTCCTCCACACAAACCAGCAGCGATACCAAATGGAAACCTGTTTGGGGCGATGTGAAAGAGATCAGGGATAATTACAACCAGTTAAGTGTTTCTCTTTCACAAAAAGGAGAGAAAGCCATTAACTTCAACATCATCTTTAAAGTATTTGACGACGGGCTTGGTTTCCGCTTTGAATTTCCTGAGCAAAAGAACCTTACCCACTTTATTGTAAAAGAAGAAGCAACCCAGTTTCATCTCACCGGCGACCACAAAGCATTCTGGATACCCGGCGACTTCGACAGCAATGAGTTCAACCAGAATACCTCTAACCTGAGTGAAGTGAACGGCGAGAACCCGAAATATGCGGCCAATATCTATGCGCACCAGTTTTTTGATACCAACTCGGCACAAACGCCGCTGATGATGAAAACGAAGGACGGTTTATACATCAATATCCATGAAGCAGCCCTGGTGAATTATCCTGCCATGAACCTGGTCATTAATAAAAAAGATTTCACGCTTACTTCTGTGCTTGTTCCCGATGCATTGGGCAACAAGGCTTACCTGCAGGCGCCGGCAAAAACACCCTGGCGTACCATCATCGTTTCAGATAAGGCTACCGACATCCTGGCTTCGCATACCATCCTTAACCTGAATGATCCTTCCACTATTAAAGATCCTTCCTGGATCAAACCAACAAAATACGTAGGCGTTTGGTGGGAGATGCACATCGGGAAATCAACCTGGGATTATGCTGGCAGCCAGAATGCCACCAGTTTTGATGCAGCAGGTCTGAAACCAACTGGTAAACACGGAGCCACCACGGCCAATGTAAAACGGTACATCGATTTTGCGGCCAAACATGGTTTCGATGGCGTACTGGTGGAAGGATGGAACACCGGCTGGGAAGACTGGTTTGGCCAGTTCAAAGAAAATGTGTTCGACTTTGTAACACCCTATCCTGATTTTAATGTGAAGGAATTACAGCAATATGCCGCTTCCAAAAAAGTGAAGATCATCATGCACCACGAAACCTCGGCTTCCGTTACCAACTACGAACGGCAGATGGATACGGCATACCGTTTCATGAAGAAATTCGGGTACGATGCAGTGAAGACAGGATATGTTGGTCATATCATTCCACGTGGCGAACACCACGACGGACAATGGATGGTGAACCATTATGTACGGGTTGCTAAAAAAACCGCATCGTATAAGATCATGCTGGATGCCCACGAACCGGTAAGGCCTACCGGGCTGCATCGTACCTATCCCAACTGGCTTGCCTGTGAAGCGGCAAGGGGGATGGAGTTCAATGCATGGAGCAATGGCAATTTCCCCGATCATGATGTGATCCTTCCCTTCACCCGTTTTATGGGCGGACCGATGGATTATACACCGGGCATTTTTCAACTTGAATTGAATTACTGGGATAAGAATAAGAAAGAGACCATCCACACCACGCTGGCAAAACAACTGGCGCTGTATGTTACCATCTGCAGTCCGTTACAAATGGCCGCCGATCTGCCGGAGGCATATGAAAAGAAAATGGATGCCTTCCAGTTCATTAAAGATGTGGCGGTTGATTGGGACGACAGTAAATACCTGGAAGCCGAACCCGGTGATTACCTCACTGTGGCAAGAAAGGCAAAAGGAAAAGACAACTGGTTCATTGGTTCCATTACCGATGAAAATGCAAGGACCACCACGGTTGACCTCGGCTTTTTAGATGCAGGCAAAAAATATACTGCCACCATTTATGCAGATGCCGATGACGCCAGTTATGATAAGAACCCGGCGGCATATAGAATAACCAAACAGGTGGTGGATAGCAAAACAACATTAACCTTAAAACTGGCAACCAGCGGCGGATGCGCCATTAGCCTGGTGCCGGTAAAATAAATCGTTTTTTATTTTGTCTGGGTATGAACTCCGGTTAGGCCGGAGTTTTTTATTGCCTGGCTGTTTGCTGTTGGTTCAATCCTTGATCAGTTCAATGGATATCCTGTCCAGGATAGGGTCATACGTGATCTTGTACGAATAATTTCCTTCTGGCAACAGGGTTTCTCCCGCATAATCGTAGGGGCGTATGCCGTATGTTTTATGGTTCATTGTCAGGTTTATCCAGGCATACCGGTATACTGCATCAAAAACATAGTAATTGCTGACAGAGCCGGGGTTTACCTGTCCGTAGTTATGCGCTTTAGCACTTGGAGTGTTTGATAAGGTACCGATGGGGTCAACCGTGCAATTATAAAAATCCCAGGGCGTGGCATTCAGTACCCGTATACCGGCATTTGTATTTAGCGGTTTGTCTTTTTTACAACCGGTAATACTGAACAGCAGGACAAGGGCGATGGTACAGGCAATTATTTTTTTCATAAAAGTAGTTTTGACAAAGAACAGATTATTGTTCCTTGCAAAACGTTGCCCGGTGCGTTATAAACGGAGATATCTTATGTGAGTGAAAACAGAAATAAACTATTCTCCTTTATCGAGGTTGGTGAGCAGGTTTATTGTAAGGAAATGATCATCCTCCTGTGGTTCTTCCATCCCGCAGTGCATTCTTCTTGCCTTTATTCTTTTTTTCCCATTCGATCATCTCGGGGGTTTTTTCAACCTTCTTATTTTTATCTACGGGTACTGGAGTTACATTAACAGCATCGCCGGCACCCTTTTGCAGATGGCCTTTGAAATAACTCTCAACTTTTATGATGCGGCCGCCTGATGCCGGGTCGTAAAATTTCCAGTCGCCGTGCTTTACACTGTACTGCTCGGCCTTTACAATTTTAAAATCAACGATCTCGTTATTGCCCTGGCCATAAACCGGTATGGTATCATAAGGAGAGTCAGGATCGTAGCCCAGCCAGGATTCTTCCCGGTGCAGTTCGCCCAGGTACGTATAATATTGCTGAATACCGTGCTTGCCACCCAGTTTATAATTCTCTACAGCGATCAGGTCGCTGTTTAAATTGTACACACGCCATACGCCTTCTTTTTTGTCGTTCTTAAAAATGCCTTCTTCTTCGTAGCCGGGTTCGCCCCGTATCTCATCCACATGTATCACCCATTTGCCCTGCTTCTTTCCATTGTTGTCGATGGCATTAAGGGTATCGCCTGTTTCAGACAGTTTATATGTTTTATACTGCGCCATCCCACTCATCAAAAACAAAAACTGGATGATGGTAAGTAAGAACAATTGCCGTATTTTTAAAATCCGCATGTTGATGCATTTAATATTATTCAATACCAAAACCTGCTGCAATGAATAGAATACTCAAATTTACAATAATCCTTTTTCTGGTAAATGTTAATTACGGTTCCGCACAAATCAAGCCAAGTACGGCCGCTGAAAGAATGAACGGCTGGCAGAAAAGAAAATTGCTGGAAGAGAACAGTCTTTTGAAGGATATTAAATTCCGCAACGCAGGCCCCAGCATCATGAGCGGCCGGGTGGTGGATATGGATGTGAACCCGGCAGACCCCACCGAGTTTTATGTGGCCTATGCCACCGGTGGCCTCTGGTATACCAGCAATAATGGCCAGAGCCTGGTGCCGGTTTTTGAAAAAGAGAATGCATTCGGCATTGGAGATATTGCAGTTGACTGGCGGTTGAAAACGATATGGGTGGGTACGGGTGAAGCAAACAGCAGCCGCTCGTCTTATGCCGGCCTGGGTGTTTATAAAAGCACGGATAACGGAAAAACATGGGAATATCTCGGTTTGCCCGAAAGCCATCATATTGGTAAGATAACATTGCATCCCACCAACAGCAATATTGCTTGGGTGGCTGTGCTGGGCCACCTCTATTCTCCCAATAAAGAAAGAGGCATTTACAAAACGACCGATGGCGGTAAAACATGGAAACAGACCTTGTATGTGGATGATAACACCGGCGCCGTGGATATGGATATCAACCCTAGGAACCCCGATGAATTATATGCAGCCATGTGGTATCGCACCCGCCGGGCCTGGAATTTTGAAGAAGGAGGAAAAACATCGGGCATTTATAAAAGTGTTGACGGAGGTAATACGTGGAAATCCGTAACAGCGGCGGGCAGCGGTTTTCCTTCCGGTAACGGGTTAGGCCGGATCGGTGTGGCCGTGTTTGCATCCAACCCCAATATCATTTATGCCACATTGGATAACCAGGATCACCGCCCCGACACAGCACAGAAAAAAACCGATACCAACTATGTGCTGAAAAATTTCAAAGACCTTTCTAAAGAAAATTTTTTAGCCCTCGACGACAGCAAGCTGGATACATTCTTAAAGAAGAATGGTTTCCCGGAAAAATACAAAGCGGCATCGGTGAAAGAAATGGTACGTACAGATAAAATAAAATCAACGGCTGTGTATGATTATTTGTTTGATGCCAACACCGCATTATTTGAAACACCCATCATCGGCTGTGAGATCTATCGCAGCGATGATGCAGGAGCCAGCTGGAAAAA
>DAOLIP010000146.1:0-7099 GCA_035328475.1 Ferruginibacter sp. | reverse complement strand
AAAAGCGGTAAATTAAAGATCTGGGAGCCGCATGATTATGCACTGGTGTTCCTGGATGGCAAATTCATTGATACGGTTTACAGGGATGGCGGCAACTGGACGGTTGATCTGCCTAAAACCGATGTTGCTGACCCGGTATTGGATATTTTAGTGGAAGGAATGGGTCATATCAACTTTGCCCAGTTCATGATCGACCGGAAGGGAATTACCGATAGAGTTACGCTGAATGGAATGACATTGATGAACTGGGAGCATTACCGCATACCAATGACAGGTATTCACCCCACTGGCATGGTCAATACGTCAAATCAATACCGGGTCAGCAGGCCGGCTCATGGAAAAGGCTTATTCTTCAAAGGGAACTTCACGTTGACAGAAACAGGTGATACCTATTTTGACCTCAGCAGTTACAGTAAAGGCATGGTTTATGTAAATGGCCATAACCTTGGCAGGCACTGGAATGTGGGGCCGCAACAACGGTTGTATTGCCCGGCCAGTTGGTTAAAGAAAGGTAACAATGAGATAATTGTTTTTGACCTGCTGCAAACAGATGCTGCACCTATTTTAGCATTTAAAACACTGGAATAATATGAAAAGATTATTAGGCATTCTTTTACTGCTCCAGCTGAATACAGCTTTTGCGCAAACGGCAGAGAATATCATCATCATCACCACCGATGGTTTTCGCTGGCAGGAAGTATTCGGTGGTATGGACAGCGCCATAGCCAACAACAATAAATTCAACCAGTACGACAGCGCCGGTATCTTCAAAAAATACTGGTCGGACAATGCAGGAACAAGAAGAAGAAAGTTGATGCCTTTTTTATGGAGTACCGTACAGGCAAACGGCCAGGTATACGGCAACCGGAAATTTGAAAACAAAGTAAGCAATGCAAATCCGTACTGGTTCTCTTACCCGGGTTACAGCGAGATATTCACCGGCTTCCCCGACACAGCAGTGAACAGTAATTCCTTTCCGCCCAATCCGCACACAACTTTACTGGAGTTCTTAAACAACCAGCCGAAATATAAAGGGAAAGTGGCCGCCTTCGGCGCCTGGGATGCATTTGACCGGATACTGAATGAAGAAAGAAGTAAGATACCCGTGTATTCCGCTTTTGATAAGCTGGGCGGAGTGAATCCATCGGCAAATGAAAAACTGATCACCGCATTATCGCATGATTCGTACAAACCGTTTGGAGAAGAAGAATGCCTGGATGTTTTTACACACTATGCAGCGATGAATTACCTGCAGGCTAAAAAACCAAAAGTGCTGTACATATCTTACGGCGAAACCGATGAATGGGCGCACAGCGGCCGCTACAAAGATTACCTGAACGCTGCAAACCAGGTTGACAAATGGATACAGGATATCTGGAATTACGTGCAAAGCGATCCGTTCTATAAAAACAAAACAGCGCTTTTTATTACTGTTGACCACGGGCGTGGTGATGCGGTGAAAGAAGAGTGGCGGGATCATGGCAGCGACATTAAAGATGCATACCAGATATGGTTTGCAGCCATGGGGCCGGGAATAAAACCAAAAGGCGAAGTAAAAGCGGCACAACAATTCTATCAAAAGCAATTTGCGCAAACGATGGCTTCCCTCCTGGGGTTAAAATTTTCGTCAGAGCATCCTGTAGGAGATAAGATTGAACTTAACCGGGATTGAATTGCATCAGCCGCTGCAGTAAAGTAATTTGATTACCGGCACGTACAAAGTTGTGGCCTTCGTATTTGGCTCCGTAATAGGTATCATTGTTGACATGATCAGTAAGAAAGCGAAGCGCCTGCATATAGATCATGAACATCCCGGAAAAGTGAAAGTAGTTCCTCTCTGCAAGGCTCAACTCAGTTCCCATTTCTGAAAGATAACCGTCTTCAATGGCTTCGTAAATTTCCTTTCGTACCCGGATCTTTGTAAAGTCAGTCTCCTCCTCACTTACCGGCGAAAGATAGGTACGCATCATATCGCCTACGTCGCTGATGAAATAACCGGGCATAACGGTATCCAGGTCTATCACACAAAGACCTTTACCTGTTTGATCAAATAACACATTGCTGATCTTGGTATCGTGATGAATGCAGCGAAACTTCAGGTTCGTTTTACTTTTTTCAAACGCATCAACGATATTCCAGTTGCTTTTAATGAAACCGATCAACTCCGTTGCTTCTTTTATCCTGGCTGCATTCCCGTTTACCAATGCTTCTTCAAACTGCCGGTATCTTAGTGAGAGGTTGTGAAAATCGGGCAGCGTGATCTTTAACCGGCCTGCATCAAAACCGGATAATAGCCTGGTGAATTTTCCAAACTGCTTCGCTGCCTCATAGGCCTGTTCGGCATTTTTAACCACATCAATGGTATGAGAACCTTCCACGAAAGCGAAAAGACGGAAATAACCATTGGTTGTCTTTACCAGGTGATCTCCATTTAATGCTGGTAACGGTGCAGTAAACAAATACGCCGGGTGATCTTTCTTTAAATAGTTTGCCAGCAACTGAAGGTTATCTGCAATATCTTCCGGTGACTGGAAAACCTGCTGGTTTATCTTTTGCAGCACATATTTTTTTGCTTCACACTCCAGCAGCCAGGTGGTATTGATAAGACCGTTCCCTAATGGGCGAACAGAACAACTGCTTTCTGAAAAACCATATTTCTTTAAAACTTCCTGCATAAAAGCTAAATTCGTGCAATTCGTTTTAATTCGTGAACTTAAGACAAGAAATATTAAAGGAACACTCCAAGGCCCAGTGTACCAGGATCGTTCAATGGGTGGGTAGCAACCAGCAACGCTTTGATGAACTGTTCCGTTTATTTTTACATGATGAATACCAGGTGGTACAACGGGCAGCCTGGCCCCTGAGTTATTGTGTGATCGCTCATCCTTCCTTCATCAGCAAACACTGGAAAAAACTGCTCGGTAATTTAAAAAAACCAAACCTGCATGATGCGGTAAAACGAAACAGCATACGCCTGATGCAGGATGTCAACATCCCGGAAAAATATCATGGAGAAGTGATGCATATCTGTTTTGGCTATTTAGAATCGCCCACAGAGCCATTGGCAGTAAAATGTTTTTCTATGACCGTATTGGCAAATCTTGCAAAAGAATATCCTGAAATAAAACCGGAACTGAAACTGATCATTGAAGACCAGTTGCCGCACCAAACAGCGGGTTTTAAAAGCAGGGCGAAGAAGTTACTGAAAGAATTTGCCAGGGGTTAGTTTACCTTTTCTCCTTCTCCCGGTAAAATTCCTTAAAGATCAATCGCAGGTTCTGATCATAGGTAAAATAATTATACAACCAGTTGCAGAAAACGAAAAAGCGGTTCTTTACTCCCAGTATCAGCATCAGGTGCAGCCCCATCCAGATCATCCAGGCAAAGAATCCACCGAAATGCAGTTTGGGCTTTGGCATATCCACCACGGCTAAATTTCTTCCTACCGTAGCCATACTTCCTTTATCGTTGTAAACAAATTCTTCAAATAAGTGATCGCCGCTTTTCATCTCCACCCTTCGTAAATTCTTTGCGATCATATCGGCCATCTGCATGGCAACCGGTGCCACCTGCGGGTGACCGTTTGGAAATGCAGGCTCTTCCATACAAGCCACGTCGCCGATGGCATAAATATTTTCAAAGCCATTCACCTGGCAATACCTGTTCACTTTTATGCGGTTGCCCCTTGCAACCAGGTCTTTGCTGATGCCTTCGGGAATATTACCCTTGATACCAGCGGCCCAGATGACCAACGATGTTTCGATCGCTTCGCCATTTTGCAACCGCACTGTTTTACCATCGTATTCTTTCAGCAGGCTGTTGGTTAAAACAGTTACACCCAACTTTTCGAGGTAGGCCTGGGATTGGGCGCTCGACTTCTCACTCATCGTTGCCAGTGTTTTGCCGGTACCTTCCAGCAAATAGATCTTCATCTTTGAAAAATCAAGTTCGGGATAATCTTTCGGCAATACAAAGCGTTTCATGTCGGCGATGGCGCCGCTCAGCTCCACGCCGGTTGGCCCGGCACCTACCACCACTATATTCATCAGGCGCTGTAATTCTATATCAGACTTTACATGCAAGGCATCTTCAAAATTATGCAGCAGGCGATGACGCAGTTGCAACGCTTCTACGGTACTCTTCATCGGGAATGCGTTTTCTTTTAACACTTCATTACCGAAGAAATTGGTATCGGCACCCGTGGCGATCACCAGGGCATCAAAATCAAATTCGCCGATATCGGTAATTATTTTTTTTCCGGCAGCATTTATCTCCAGTACATCGGCCATACGAAAACGAACGTTCCTGCTTTTTTGAAAAACCTTGCGCAAAGGAAATGAGATATTGCTGGCATCCAGCCCGGCTGTGGCTACCTGGTAAAATAAAGGCTGAAACTGGTGGTAATTAAAACGGTCGATCAGGATAATGTCAAAACCCGGCTTATTGCTGAGTTTGCGTGCCAGCCTTAGTCCCCCAAAGCCGCCACCGATTATTACGAGTTTCATGAGTTGTCATTTACCACACAAAGGTATGGTATTTTCAATAATTTTTGAAAATTTAAGAAATTAAATTCAGCCCATCCCCCCAATAAAAAAGCAGCTTACTGATGTAAGCTGCTTAAAACAAAAACTAAACGCATGAGATCTACTTCTTCGAAAAATTGTACCGCAGCAACACTTCATGGGCATCGGCCCCGTTATCGAAATTGCTGATCGGTGCTATATAGTTATCATAGGCATAACCGAGGGTAAGTTTTTTGCCAATGTTAACACCGGCAGACAACATAAAACTCTGGTGAGAGCGGTAACCGCCGCCGAACCAGAACAGTTCATTGAATTCAACCCGGGCCCCCAGCTGGTAGGTTAAAGGTGCATTGGGCAAATAGATGAACAGCACATTGGGGGTGATGATGGTGGTTCCATCTACATACCAGTTGTATAAACCATGCAGGTAATAATGCCTGTACAGTCTTGCTTCTTCATCACGGGTAAGGTTGCCGCTGTAAAAATCCAGTTTGGATTGTACCAGTTGAGATACCGAAGCTCCCACCTGTATTTTTTTGCTGGTATACGAGATACCAAAACCTGCATCGTATTTAAACCGGTTATCGCTGGCTCCCAATACAGGGTCAGAACCCAGGGCTTCTGTGAGTTTTCCTTTATCAATGGCATATTGCTGTAACCTGTTTTCGATACCGATGGAGAACACACCGTTGTTTCCACGGATATGTTTTGCCAGCGATAGTGAAACACCGGTACGTGAAGTTGGACCGGTTTTGTCGTTGTAAACAACCGCTCCTATTCCCATACCGAAACGGGGCACATCAAAGGAACCGAATACGGTAGCAGTTTTTGGACTGCCACTGATACCCGACCACTGGCTGCGGTAGGTTATCCCAACGATGTTGTTCTCCTGTGTACCTGCAACAGAAGGGTTATGCAGCATTCCCTGCAGATCGTACATCGACGATGATTGTAACTGCTGTGCATTTGATACCGATGCAATAGCGGTAAAAAAGGCGATCAATACTTTGTATTTCATAATTATGGTTATTAATAAATTATCTTAAAATAGTTACGTCTCCTTTTACAGGGATGGTATTGCCGTTGATCAGGCGATACTGAAGCACATAGTAATACGTACCATCCGCTACCGGTTTTCCTTTATATTTTCCGTCCCAGTCGTTGTTGTAATTCTCATTGCTGTACACCAGCTCTCCGTAGCGGTTAAATACTTTGGCAATGATCTGTTGCGTGCAGGATAAACCGGCAGTAACCAGCCACCGGTCGTTTATACCATCTCCGTTTGGTGTAAAGGCGCTCATCACTTTAATGCAATAAGGTATCACGGTAACCAGGGCATCATCTGTTCCGATACAGCCGTTGGCATCGGTAACCGTCATGGTATACGTGGTGGTAAGCGGCGGTTTAACCCATACGTTGAATGTTCCGGCACCATGCAGTACGCCGGGCGTCCATACAATGGATGTTGGGTTTGTTGCCGCACTGCTGCCATTCAGCATCACATCATAACCCTGCACAATGGTTTTATCAGGTCCGGCACTAACGGTTGGTACAGGGCGAACAGGTATGGTTATCGTTTTGGTCATTACACCGCAAGCAAAATCACGGATGGTTACCGTTTTGGCACCTGGTGTTAGTCCGGTGAATATATTGGAAGACTGAAATGGTCCGCCATTGATGCTGTATGTATAAGGTGCAATACCGCCGGTAGTATTAATAGTGATGGTGCCTTGTGCTGCATTGGCACAGCTTGATGTGATTGTTTCGGTTGAATTAACATTAATATTTACGGGGTTGCCATACTCCATGATCGGGGCTCCGGTTATGTTCACTCCGGTTACAAACAGTTTTCTGTTGGTCATAGAAATTCCGGGAGCTACGGTCTTGGGAGCAAAGGCAGCTGTTTCAAACAAACAACCAGTAGGCGGGGCTTCTAATGTCCATGTGGCACCGCCATTAGTGGTTTTTACCATGAGGCCGGGTGTCATTACATAACCATTGTTCGCATCGTGCATAACAATCGCATTTAAGTTTCCAACTCCCAGCGATGTGATATTACCGGTAATATCAGTCCAGGTTGCGCCGCCATCCGTGGTTTTAAATACAACTTTTCTCGGGAATCCATTGCCTACCAGGAAAACGGTATTCGCATCCAGGGCCAGCATATCTTTATAGCTGATCTGTGGTGTTACACCCGGTGTTGGAAGCGGAAGTTTATTCCAGGTGATACCCCCGTCGGTGGTTTTATAAATGGTATCCCTGTTTCCGGCAGCATAGCCAGTCAGCCTTGTCGGGAATTCAATATCCGTAATATTTGGAGCCAATGTTCCTACTGGAAATCCACTGTAAACACTCCAGGTTAAGCCGGCATTTGTTGAGCGGTAAACTTTAGAGGTCCGGGAAGCAGCAGCAACTGAAAAACTGCTGTACCCAACAGCCCAAACACTATCCTTGCCTACTGTAGCCAGATCGTTCATTTGTATCAGTGGATCAGAGTATACAGGGTCTAAGGTTGGTGTTGCAGGAGGTGGAACATTAAGATCAGGTGAAGAATAAATAATACCGTTACTTACTGC
>DAOLIP010000145.1:0-7164 GCA_035328475.1 Ferruginibacter sp. | reverse complement strand
GCCTGCTTTGCAGCAGGCCTGGGTTTTTTATAAAAGCAGCTGAAAACTCTATAAGGTCTGCTCCGCTACAATGCCTCGCCGCAGACCTTATAGGTTTCGGCATTTATTAGGGTGCAGGCCCCTCTCCCATGGAGAGGAGTTGGAGTGAGATTATGGATAAGCTACCGGCTCCAGCTTCAACACCTGGTGAAGGTGATGCAGCAGGTGCTTGTTATAATCGGCTGCGAGCCATTTGATGGTATGCAGGTCTCCGGTAAGTACTTCCTTTTCTTCCATACCTGCCGGAATATTTTTCAAGATCACTGCAAGATGTTTATTGATGAGTATCCAAAGGTTGATCAGCTCACCCGATGGATAGTTTTGATAGTTGGCTGCAGCTACCCAGGTATCCTGCTGGTAAACAATGTGAGGCTTGTCCTCATACTGCACCATAACAAAGCGCCGGATATTATTTTGTGCCGAGTCGATGAGATGACCCAGGTATTCTTTGCCGCTCCATTTTGCTGGGGAAGGTTTAAATGAAAGATCCGTTTCACTGAGTTGCAGCAGTTGGGGAGCATATTCCGTGATGATCTTTTCTAATTGTGCGATGATGTTTTGCATAATTAAAAGTACAATTAATGTATTAAACCCTATAAGGTCTGCCGGGCATCATTACAGTGCTGCAGACCTTACAGGTTTAGAAGCAGCCGGAAACGCTATAAGGTCTGCCTCGCTGCTCTGTCCTCGCCGCAGACCTTATAGGTTTTGGCAAAAAAAAGCATCCACCAACCGGCGGATGCTTACGTTTCATAGAGAAAGAAATTTATTAAAGAATGGTTGCTTTCTTATTGAAGCCTTCTCAGCATCGAAGCGGCAGTACGTTGCCTCTTTTGCAGGTACCACATGTCGAGCGCACCGAAAGTACGCTGGTTGCCGTCGGCTTTCATGTCAACGTTGTTTGTTTCTTTTGATTCACTCAATAAATCTTTCTGTTCCTTTTTGTTCTGGGTGATAACAACACCCATTGTTTCATGTTTCATATATCTCTGTTTAAATAATACACAATAAATTCTCCCTAAGTCAGGCGTGATATAGTCTGGCAGCGGATTTGGGGCAAACAGGAGGTTTTAAAAACCAATTATCTATCGCGGTAGTTCTGAATTGCGGCGCAAATATACAACATAATAGGCTCGTGGCAAGGGATAAATGTTATTAAGCGGTTAAAAAAAATGTTAAACGATGAAGCATATAGATAAATGGCGGCAGTTTTTTTAGTTATTTTTAAAAAATGAAAACAATCGGACTCATCGGCGGAATCACCTGGTACTCCACGTTGGATTACTACCGCCTCGTGAATGAATTGATCAATAAAGAACTCGGTGGCGTTCATTCTGCAAAAGTGATTTTAAACTCCGTTGATTTTGCCGGAATAAAAACACTAACAGAAAAACTGGATTGGGATGGCCTGGCGGTGATCATGCAAGCCTCAGCAAAAAGTATTGAAGCAGCCGGCGGTAATTGTATCCTCATCGGTGCCAATACCATGCACAACATAGCGGATGAGATACAATCAGCCGTATCGATCCCTGTTATCCATATTGCAGATGCGGTGGCAGAAGCTATTAAAGCAAAGCAGTTGAATAGAGTGGCCCTGCTGGGAACAAAATATACCATGCAGCTTCCTTTTTATAAGAACAAACTCGCCGCACATGGTATCGATGTCATCATTCCTGCCGATGCCGATATTGAATTCATCAACGATTCCATCTATAAAGAATTCGGTAAAGGGATCTTTTTACCCGAAAGAAAACAACAATACCTTCTTATCATTGATTCACTCATTAAGCAGGGAGCCGAAGGGGTAATCCTGGGCTGCACCGAAATTCCCATCCTCATCAAACAGCAAGATTGCCCGGTACCTGTTTTTGATACGGCATTTATTCATGCAGAGGCTGCGGTGAAATTTGCATTGTCCTGATAACCTTCCATCTTTGATTTCTTATTGTATATTTAAAGATGCAAAAAACAAATGAGCCTGGCCTCAGGCGGGTGATTGGCCCGGTAAGCCTTGCATTGAATGCCATCAATCTTACCATCGGCGCAGGCATCTTTGTTCTTCCGGCCATTGTAGCCGGAAAGCTTGGCCCGGCCGCATTCATCGCTTATCTTTTATGCGGATTGCTGGTAGTGCTCATCATGCTCTGCTATGCCGAAGTGGGCAGCAGGATAACCAAAACCGGAGGTTCGTATGCATATGTTGAACAGGCATTTGGTCCGCTTGCAGGTTTTTTGATCAATACCGTTTTCTGGTTTGGTTTCTGTTCTTTATCCGATGCAGCGGTCATCAATGCGTTAGCCGATATGCTGGCCATCTGGTTCCCGGTTTTTTCGGAGACCTATGTAAGGATATTGTTTTTTGCGATCGCCTTTTCATTACTTACCTTCATCAATATCAAGGGAGTAAAAGAAGGTTCAACTTTTGCCGCTACTGCTACGGTTTTGAAACTTGCACCATTGATCTTGCTGGTGATCATTGGTTTTTTCCATATCACACCCGGTAATCTTGTTGTACATAGCTGGCCGGGTATCAAAGACATTGGCGATGCTTCTCTTATTTTATTCTTTGCGTTCATGGGTACCGAAACTTCTTTGTGTGTAAGCGGGGAGATAAAGGATCCGCAACGCAACATACCCAGGGGAATATTCATGGGAGTGATAGGCGTACTCATTATGTACCTGTTGCTGCAGTTCGTGGCACAAGGTGTAATGGGTAACGGACTGGTTCAGCATAAAGACGCACCACTGGTGGCATTGGCATCTGCATTGACCGGTGCAACAGGAAGCACCATCATACTTTTAACCAGTGTTATATCAATGTTCGGATTGCTTAGCGGAGATATGCTGGCAAGTCCCCGTTTATTATTTGCCGCTTCAAAAGATAAACTGCTGCCGGGTTTTCTCGGCATGGTGCATCCCAGGTTCGCCACACCTTACTGGGCCATCATTGTATATGCGGCCTGCGGATTCATTTTCGCCAGCAGCGGCGGGTTTAAGCAACTGGCCGTGCTGGCAAGTTCTTCGGTACTGCTGATCTACCTGTCGGTAGTATTGGCAACCATCCGGCTTCGGTATAAAAAAGATACGATGAAAGAGGACGGGTTTAAAATACCGGGCGGCCTGCTCATTCCCATCTTTGCCATCATTACCATTGGCTGGTTCCTCTCTCATATTACCATGGATGAAGTAAAAGCCTTCGCTATTTTCTTTGCAGCGCTCACTGTATTTTATTTTATCAATAAAGCTGTGAGGGCAAAGAAGGCAGCCTGACCATCGAATACATCCAAAAGCGAATATTATTGTAACTTAACGGGGTATAATTCATCCGTTATGAAAAAAATAGTACTGCTGTTCAGCTTGATCATTTATGTTGGATCAGCCACTGCACAAACTTCTACCGAATACAATAACCAGGGACTGGTAAAATTCAAGGCAAAGGATTTTGCCAATGCTTTACTTGATTTTAATAAAGCCATTGAGCTGGATGCAAAGAATGAAAAAGCTTTGCACAACCGAGGCCTGGTAAAATATGCAATGAAGGATTATGACGGAGCCATCAAAGACCATAGCAAAGCCATTGAACTGAATCCGAACTATTCCAATGCATATAACGATCGTGGCCTGGTGTACTATCGCCTTAATAAAACAGCAGAAGCCATACAGGATTACAGCAAAGCCATTAGTGCTGACCCGGTTTATTTTACGGCGTATAAGAACCGGGCCGTAGCGCAATATTCCCAAAAGAATTATGAGGCCGCCATTAAAGATTATGAAAAATGTATTGAGTTGCAACCCGCCAGCGCAGATGGCTATATGGGCCGGGGAAATACAAAGAACATATTGAAGGATTATCCTGCCGCCATTAAGGATTACAGCAAAGCCATTGAGCTGGACGCTTTGTTACCTGCAGCATTTTTAAGCAGGGGCAATGCTAAGTTCCTGCTGAATGATATGGAAGGAGCCCTGGTAGATTTTAAGAAAGTGACCGTGCTTCAACCCGATAATGCCAATGTTTATTTTAACCTGGGGGTTATTTATACCAGCCAGAAAAAAAGCAATGATGCCATTGCTGCTTTTAAAAGATACAACAGCCTTTTGCCCAACGAATGGAACGGCTATAAGGCAACCGCTGATGTTTATTTTCTTCAATTGAACAAATTCGACAGCAGCGAATACTTCTATAACAAAGCATACCAACTGAACAAGCAGGAAAAGGATATCCTGCAGCGCTATGGCTACAGCCTGCTGAACCAGAAAAAAATCGCAGAAGCCATTGCGATGTTCCGGAACCAGGTAGCCTACCTGCCCGATGACTTCTGGGGCTATTATAACCTGGGCGCCGCTTACAGTGTGGGTAAGCAACCCGCAGAAGCACTCAAAAACCTGGATATAGCTTTGGCAAAACGCATGGTGGAACTCCCTTATTGGGATACTGATAAGAATCTTGATAATGTACGGTACCTCCAGGATTTTAGAAAAATGCTGGAAAAATATTTCAATAAAGATATACTGCTCAAGTATCCTAATCTAAGAGGGGTGCTGTAGGCAGGAATGCCGGCACCGTAAAAAACTGTTATCAAAAAAATACAATTAAAAGGTTCAGTGGTACATTGTTCCCTGGACATTTAATTGCAAAATGGGCTTAATGGTTTTTTACTTTTTGTTTTAGCCGGATGTAAAGCTAAGCCTGACAGTTTTCAAATCAACTCGGAAAACGATACCATTTCCCGTTTACTTCAATCAGCACATCAGCAGCGCTGGGCCAAAGTGGTGGTACCGAATTCTTTATTTCCCAGTCTTTCAAAGCATCCTCTAATTCCTGTAGTTTGGCAGGCTGTTTTTTTGATTGATCAGATTTCTCGGCCGGATCACTGGCAAGGTCAAAAAGAAGCCTCACCTTGTTCTTTTCGTTCACATATAGTTTCCAGTGGCCTCTTCTGAATGCTTTTGAATAGCCGCTTCGCCAAAAAAAATCCTGGTGTGGTATTAAAGAATCGTTGCTGAGATAGGGGAGCAGGTTTACCCCATCATAGGCCCTGTCGTTGGCAAGTGATGTATGGCATACAGCAGCAATGGTGCTGTAAATATCAAGCGATGAAACCGGGCGTGTATAGGTTTGTCTTGCCGGTAAACCATTGGGATATTTCATAAAAAAAGGAACGGCAATGCCGCCATCAAAATGTGTGGCCTTGCCGCCACGCAGGGGTGCATTATCAGTTGCACGGGTGTACGTGGCGCCGCCGTTATCGCTGGTAAAAAAGATAAGGCAGTTGTCTGTAAGCCCTTCTTGTTCTAACTTTCTAAGTACCGAGCCTACGGCATCATCCAGCGCTTCTATCATGCCGCTGTATACACGCCTTACCGAATCGGTTTCGGTTTGTATGCGGTTGTAGTAAGTTTTTGGCACCTGGAAAGGATCGTGCGGTGCATTAAAAGAAAGGGTAAGAAAAAACGGTTTTGTTTTATTGCGTTCAATAAAATCGATGCCTTTCCCGGCTAATGAAAAAGTAAGATAGCCTGGATCTTTTACAATCGTTCTTCCTTCTTTAATAGCGGTAGAACCATGCCGCGGCGCCCATGCCGGGATCTCAGAAAAGGCCCAGGGCAAATGCATGTTGATGTAGAGGCTGGTATCAACCGGGTCATCTACATAACGGCTGAGGGCTCCATCAAAATAATAGGCATAATCAAAACCATGCATATCGGGATACACCGTTGGCGAGGAAGTAAGGTTCCACTTGCCCACATAGCCGGTTGCATAACCTTTTTGTTTCAGCATTTCGGCAATGGTTATTTCGCTGGCAGGAAGATCGGTCACATACACAGACCGGTCTAAAAAGAAATCAGGTTTTAGCGTGGCAATGCCGGGGGGTTTCTTCTTAAAAGATAAAAAATGCCGAATTATTTTTTTCTTTACCGATCTGTCGAACTTGTCATACAGCATAAACTCGGCGCCAAAGCGTTGCTGGTAACGTCCGGTGATGATACCCATGCGGGAGGGGGCACAGATGGGTGATGTTACATAGGCCTGTGTAAAGCGGGCGCCCCTGGTTCCCAGCGCATCTATATTTGGTGTTCTTACATTTTTATTACCATAGGAAGCCAGGTCGCTGTAGCCGAGATCATCAACAATGATGAGGATGATATTGGGAGGAGTTTTGATTTGTGCGGATACGGCAGTATGGCAGGCAAAGAAAAACAGTAAAGACAGCAGCAGGTGTTTTGGCATGGCTATCTGTAAATATAAAAAAACCTTCTCAAAAATTGAGAAGGTCGCCTGTTGCCCGGAATCCCGATACTGATCGGGACACATTCTTTCGAATGGCAGATTTACCAAATAAAAAAGCCCCGCATTAAGCGAAGCTTTTATGTGCCCAGAACAGGAATCGAACCTGCACATCCTTGCGAACGGCAGATTTTGAGTCTGCTGCGTCTACCAATTCCGCCATCTGGGCTTACTCGTTACACGTTAACCTGTTAATTCGTTTATACGTATTAACTACTTAACGGATTAACGTTTGGGGCTGCAATATTACATTATCCGGCTGTTCTGTCCAAAATACGCTGCAGGTATTTTTTCTTGTAATAGTATTCCTTCAGTTTCAGCAGATCGCCTGTAGTTGCGGTTTCATCGTTGTAGTTATCTATGATGGGTTGAACATCGGTAAAGATATCCTGCTCAATGGCAATTATCCGTGCGGGGGTGTCGTCATTCAGTTCCTCATTCAACTCCATCATCTCCATTAAAAAAGTGGAAGGCAACTGGAATTTCTCTTCTTCTTCCAAAAGGTCTTTCAGTTGCAGAACGTATTTGATCGTCTCCTCCCTGTTCTTAAAAACCTTTAGGGCCTTATTCAGCTGAGAGGACATTTCCAGCGCTTCTTCCTGTTCGTGTTCAGTGGCCTGGGTAAAAAAATCGGGATGGTATTTTTTCTGCAGTTCGAAATATTTTTGCGCCAATTTTCCCTGGTCAATTTTCAGGGAAACGGGCAGATCAAACAGTTCAAAATAATTCATGCTGCAAATGTACAGATTCGCTCTGTTTTAAAACTTATTTGTCAAATGCAGATTTAAACGGCTAACACTTTTTTACAAAAATGAACATAGCCACTAAGGCACGAAGTT
>DAOLIP010000144.1:0-7248 GCA_035328475.1 Ferruginibacter sp. | reverse complement strand
TTAAAATAATCCAGTGTGTCATGCATCCAGCCCATCATCCATTTCATACCAAAGCCAAGTCCGCCCTGCGTGGTGGGATGTGAAACCTGTGGCCAGTCAGACGCTTCTTCGGCAATGGTTTGCACATCCGGAAAATCGCGGTAAACGGTTTCGTTGAACTGTTTTATAAATGCGATTGCTTCCAGGTTTCCGTTGCCGCCGAATTCATTGGGTTCCCATTCGCCTTCTTTCCGGGAGTAATCAAGTCGAAGGATGGAATTCACTGCATCCACCCGCAGTCCGTCGATATGAAATTCATCAAGCCAGAACCGGGCACTGCTGATGAGAAAAGACCTCACTTCGGCCCTTTTATAATTAAAGATGTAACTGTTCCAGTCCTGGTGATAACCTTTGCGCATATCGCCGTATTCATAGGTATGTGTTCCGTCGAACATGAACAGCCCATGCGCATCATACGGAAAATGAGAAGGCACCCAATCGAGTATAACGCCAATATCGGCCTGGTGAAAGGCATCGATCAGTTGCCGGAATTCATCGGGTGTTCCAAAACGGGAGGTAGCAGCAAAATACCCGGTGCCCTGGTAACCCCAGCTTCCGTCAAAAGGAAACTCCATTACGGGCATCAGTTCCACGTGTGTAAAGCCCATGTATTTCACATAAGGAACCAGGTGCTCTATTAGTTGTGTATAGGTATTAAAACTTTCTTCATCGGAAGGTATGGGGCGTTGCCAGCTTCCCAGGTGTACCTCATAAACAGTCCAGGCAGCATCCAGTGCATTGTTCTTTTTCCGTTTTTTCATCCAGGCAGCATCAGTCCATTTATGTTCGGAGGAGAAACTGATGGAAGAGGTGGCCGGCCGCAGTTCTGCATACTGGCCGTAAGGGTCCGCTTTCATAAGCTCCACCCCTTTATAACCTTTGATATAGAATTTATAGGCCTCCCCTTTTTTGATATGGGGAATAAAACCTTCCCAGATACCCGATTTATCGAGCCGTACAAACAACGGATGCAATTGCCTTTTCCATCCATTAAAATTACCCACTACCGAAACCCGGGTGGCATTGGGAGCCCATACGGCAAAATAGAATCCATCGGTATCCAGTACCTGCAGCTGATGGCTGCCGAATTTCCGGTAACCGTTGTACAAAGTACCGTTCTTGAAATTATTGATGTCCTCATCTGTAAACAGCGAATAATTCCAAACCGGTTTCTCCGTATCAATAAAATGTTCTTCTTCGTATTTCATTGCTGGCTGTATGGCAGCAGCCGTGCTTGTTTTACTTCCCTTTTTAACCGGTTGTCTTTTAGTTGTTGCCATTGGTGTAATTGAATTGAGAAGCTTTGAATAAAATATAGAAATTCGCTTTAACGTAAATTTAAGAATTGAGTCTTAGTTATTCTGAATAAATATATTCATCTTTAACTAAGAATTTAGTTTTAGATTTAAAAGCCAAATAAAGTATATGCCTAAACTATCTGCCCTGTTGATAGCTGTAATGCTTTGTGCATTAACGAGCTCAGCTCAAACCACTTCCCTGGCCGGCTCGGTAGCCGACACCAGCCAGAAAAAAGGGATCGCCAATGCGGTTGTTCTTCTTCTCACCCCGGTTGACTCGGTTCTTTACAAATTTACCCGAACAGACAGCAAGGGTAACTATTCGTTTAAGAATATTAAGAATGGTAATTACATTCTTATGACCACCCACCCCTATTTTGCGGATTTTGTGGATAATATTTCAGTAAATGAAAGCACCGCAAGCATTCCACAGATAGCCGTTACTTCTAAAAGTAAGCTATTACAGGAAGTGATCGTTAAAAGCGGTAACCCCATCCGTATAAAAGGCGATACCACCATTTATACGGCGGACAGTTTTAAAGTAAGCGCCAATGCCAACGTAGAGGAATTGCTGAAAAAATTACCGGGTATACAGGTTGATAAGAGCGGCAAGATAACAGCCATGGGTGAGCAGGTGACCAAGGTACTGGTGGATGGAGAGGAATTCTTTGGCGATGACCCGGGGATGGCCGTAAAGAACCTGCGGGCCGATGCGGTAAAAGAAGTGCAGGTATTTGATAAGAAAAGTGAGCAGGCCGAATTTACCGGCATTGATGATGGTAAAACACAAAAAACGATCAATCTTAAAATGAAAGAAGACCGGAAGAAAGGCTACTTCGGTAAGATCGATATGGCCGGCGGGTTTCTTAATAACCGCGACGACCGGTACAACAGCAATATCATGCTCAGTTCATTCAAGGGAAAAAGAAAGCTTTCGGCCTTTTTACTCACCGGCAATACGGGGCAGGATGGCCTGAACTGGGAAGACGCAGAGAAATTCGGCGGTGAAAATGAGAACATGAGCATGTCGATAGATGATGATGGCGGCGTAATGATGATGTGGACCGGCGGAAATTCTTCAGATGAAGAACCCTATGTAAATACACAGAACGGATTTATCAAGAATATAAACGCAGGCGTTCAGTACAGCAATAAATGGAACGATAAGCAAACCCTGAACCTTTCACCGAAATACAACAGCCAGGTTTATAACAACAGCATGCAGCGGTACGCCCAATCCTTATACCTGAACGACTCCCTGCTCATTGATCAGTCGACCACCGATACCTATGTGAACCGCTACAATTTTAAGACAAGCGGGAGTTACGAGATAAAGCTCGACTCGAACAATACCCTCAAGTTCACCGCTAAAGCGAATTTCTATCATACAGAAAGCGAAGAAGACAGGGCATCAACCAGCACAGGCAATGCGGGTACGCTTAAAAATTCTTCCAGCAGCAATGTAAAGATCGAAAACGATAAGCAATCGTTGTTTGGCAGCCTGCTGTATAAACACAAATTTAAGAAGCCAAGAAGGACCCTGTCGCTGAATACCGACTGGAACGGCCTTACCACCGACGGAACAAGTTTCCTGAAATCGGTTAACGAGGTTTATTCAAACGGGGTGCCCAGTTCTTTACAGAGTATCAACCAGCAACGTAATACGGACAGATCAACACAGAAAATTTCATCAAAACTGGTGTACACCGAACCCCTGAGTGCCAAATACTCCCTGGAACTGGCTTACGAACTCAGTTATAACTATGGCAAGAACAACCAGGTAACTTACACCTATTCGCCCTTATCGCAGAAATATGATGTGGAAGTGGACTCGCTCACCAATAATTTCACGCAGGCGATCCTCATCAACAAACCATCGGCACGCATCAGTTACAGTGCCAAGAAAGTTAAATTCAATTTCGGGTCAGGTTTTGGGTTCACCCATTTCGACCTGGTGGATAAAAGTCTTAACAGGGATTATATCCGTAATTATACAAACTTCTTCCCTTCAGCCAGTTTTAATTACACCTATAAATCGCAACACAACCTGCGGATCAACTACAACGGCAGCACCAACCAGCCATCGCTTAACCAGTTGCAGCCGCTGCGGAACAATACCGATTATTTTAATCAATACATCGGTAACCCGGATCTGAAACCATCGTTCACCAACTCGTTCAATATTTCGCATAACACCTACAATTTCCTGAAAGATATGTTCATGTACCAGTCTTTCAACATACGGTTCACCAGCAATGCGATCACCAATAACCGCATCATCGATCTTGATTCGGGCAAAACCATCACCAAGCCTATTAATACCAATGGCAATTATTCAATGAACCTATGGACAGGAATGGGGTTCAAAGTAAAGAAGATCAATACCCGGTTCAATCTCGGACCCAATTTCAGGTACAGCCGTACAGCGGATGTGTTCAACAGCCTGACCAATTATTCCAACAACCTGGGCCTGGGCCTCAACATGTGGATCTCAAAATCAAAAGACAAGAAATACGACTTTGGACTTAGCAATGATTTCTCTTATAACAGCAGCAAGACTTCTTTAAACAATACAACCACGCATTATTATGTCAATACGCTTTCGTTCAATGCAACTGTATATATCCTGAAGAGTTTATCCATCAGCTCCGACTACGATTTTTACACACAGCAAAAGACAAGACAACTGAATGGATTCAGCACCCATATCCTGAATGCCAGGATACAGAAGACGTTTAAGAATGATGAATTCACTGCCTATTTTACCGTAAAAGATATCCTGAACCAGAATGTGGGCCTTACCCGGAACTTCAACAGCAATACCTTCACCGAAGTGAGGAACGACCGCCTGCAACGCTACTGGATGATAGGCTTTACATGGAATTTTAAAAACAAAGGAGCCAACGCAAAATAATAAACTTATGAAATCAGTTAACATAAAAACAGGTTTGCTCGCTGCTGCGTTGCTAATATCCACAGCAACCATCAACGCACAGCAGTTCATCGACAAAGCAGTGATCGAATACGAAGTAAAGACCAATGTGAAGAAAACGATGGGCAACAATTCCTGGGAGGAAATGCTTAAAGAAGCAATGCCGCAGTTCAAGACGGGTTATTACCTGTATACCTTTGCCGATAACAAAAGTATTTACAAGTTCGACCATTGGGCGCCTACCGGGAAAGTACCTGAATGGCTTAGAAGGAATGACGAAGAAAATATCTGGTACTTTGACCACGATAATAATAAATTCTCGATGCAGAAAACGGTATTCGGAAGCAGTTTCATCACCGAAGATTCCATCCCGGTAATTCACTGGAGAATGGTGAATGAAAGCAGGGTGATCGCCGGCTTTAACTGCCGCAAAGCAGAAGGGAAGATAAACGACAGTGTGTACGTATTTGCTTTTTACACCGATGAGATCACCATACCAGGCGGCCCCTGTTCCATCAGTGGCCTGCCGGGCATGATACTGGGTCTTACCATTCCCAGGCTTTATACTTCATGGATCGCCACCAAGATCATGGTAAACAATGTACCTGCAGGCAATATCAAGCCGGTAACTGCCAAGAAGAGTTATACCATGAACACCCTTTATGCAACCATTAAGGAACGTACAAAGGACTGGGTAAGATCCGATGATCCGGATTCAAAGAAATGGATGGAACAATTGCTGTGGAATATTTTACTATAGGATCTATATCACAAAACCATCCGGCAGTATAGCGCCTTTCTTGATGACCACGATGCCGTCTTTAACGGTGAACAATGCATGATCGCTGTCGGGTAAATGAGCTCCGCCGGTAATGCTTACATCGTTACCAATGCGGCAGTCTTTGTCCACGATGGCGTTCTTGATCTTACAGCGTTCGCCGATACCCAGTTTAGGAATTCCTTTTTGAATGGAATAGGCCATTTCCGGAATGGTCTCGTAGTAATCACTTCCCATGATATAGCTGTTCTCAATTTCCGTTTCCTTTCCTATACGGGTACGTATGCCGATCACGCTGTTTGCAATCTTCGATCCGTGTATGATACAGCCTTCCGCCAGTATACTGCTTTCAATCAAAGTGCCTGCTACTTTCATGGGTGGCAACATGCGGGCACGGCTGAATATGGCTTTTGTATTATCAAATAAATTGAACGGCGGTATCTCCATCGTAAGCGCCAGGTTGGCTTCGTAAAAAGAATAGATATTACCGATATCCGTCCAGTAGCCATCGTACTGGTAACTGAGCACTTTATATTTATCAATGGAAGAAGGAATGATCTCCTTACCGAAATCGGTGGCATCTTTTTTATCGTTCAGCAACTGGTCGAACAATAATTTACGGTTGAAGATATAGATACCCATCGAAGCAAGATATTTACGGCCAAGCACCTGCATATCGTTACCGGTATCGCTGATCCAGTCGGGCAATAATTCCTTTGCCGGTTTTTCAATGAAAGATGTGATGTAATTTTCTTTATTGGCTTTCAGTATACCAAATTCAGAGGCTTCTCTTTCCGCTACGGGAATGGTGGCAATGCTGATGTCGGCACCTTTGGCAATATGTGCATCCAGCATATCACCAAAATCCATTTGATACAGCTGGTCGCCGCTGAGTATAAGCAGGTACTCAAAATCATTGTTGCCGATATGTTTCAGTGACTGGCGAACGGCATCGGCTGTTCCCTGGAACCAGCCCAGGCTGTCGGGTGTTTGTTCCGCTGCCAGTATATCCACAAAACCACTGCTGAAGGCGCTGAACTGGTAGGTGTTCTTTATGTGCTTATTCAATGAGGCCGAATTGTATTGTGTTAACACAAACATCCGGTTGATATTTGAATTGATGCAGTTGGAAATGGGAATATCCACCAGCCGGTACTTGCCGGCAATGGGTACGGCGGGCTTACTGCGGGTAGAGGTAAGCGGGTATAAGCGGCTGCCTGCGCCGCCTCCAAGTATAACGGCCACTACTGATTTGCTGATCATATATGGATTTAAATTTGACGTATAGAGTTATATAGGTTAATGTATTTTTCTGAACTGCTTTCCCAGCTGTTGTCGATCTTCATGATCTGTTCCCTGATCTCCGCCATCTTTTCTTTGTCATCATAAAGTTCCACCGCCCGGTGAATGGAATACGTGATATCCCAAACCGTGGCGTAATTAAAACAGATCCCGTACCCGTTTGGTTCACCATAATCGATCACCGTATCTTTTAATCCGCCTGTGCGGCGAACAACGGGTATGGTACCATAACGCAATGCATACATCTGGTTGAGGCCACATGGCTCCACCCGGCTTGGCATAAGCAGGAAATCTGCCCCGGCATACATCTGGTGTGATAACTTTTCATTATAGCCTATCTGTGAGTTGTAGTATCCCACATAACCGTTGTTCAAAGCGCTCAATTGTGATTCAACTGCCGGATCACCGCTTCCTAAAATTAGAAAATTCATTTTACTTCCAATGTGACTGAACGAGTCATTTATTGCCTGGGGCAACAGATCGGCTGCTTTTTCGCCCACCATGCGGCCAATGAACACGAAAAGTGGCTTCTTGATATCCAGCTTAAAGTCCTTGCACAGTTTTTTCTTGTTCAGTTGCTTACCGGCTTCCACATCATCGATGGAATAATTATCCAGGATAAAGGTATCCGTTTCGGGATTCCATACATAGGTGTCGATGCCGTTCAATATGCCGGTACACTTGAATTTCTCTGTTACAAACAACTGCTCCAGGCCGTTTGCATTCTGGGTAAGTTCTTCCATATAACTCGGGCTAACGGTAGTAACCCTGTCGGCGCACTTTACCCCGCATGCCAGGGGGTTGATGGTATTGCTCCAGTCGAGCAGCCCCCATTGCCAGGTATCCCAGGCCGGGATGTTAAAGCTTTTATCCCAGCCCATCCATCCCTGGTACTGGCC